>JBAXNZ010000146.1:0-2641 GCA_037133515.1 bacterium | reverse complement strand
GGGGCATTAAGTATACTTTCCGGATCTTTAAAATAATCAAGCAGTCTTTTAAGCCTGATACTGCCTATATCTCTAGTGAGATTTAAACCTACCAGGGCCTGGATTCTGGTCATTGCTTCTTTACAACTAATTTTAAAACCATCCCTGCCACCTCTTTAACGGATAATTTGGATGTATCTATATTTTTATCCGCCAGGCAATAATAAGGCTCGCGCAGTTTTAATAAAAGTTCTATCTGTTTCCTGGGGTCAGCTACATTTAAAAGCGGGCGTCCCCCCTGACAGGAAGTCCTCTGGAGTATCGCCTTTGGCGAGGCCGAAAGACAAATAATGGTGCCGGTCCTTTTCATAATAGCGATATTATCCTTATCCAGCACGATCCCGCCTCCGCAGGCAACTACGAAATTATCCTCTCTGCATACCTCTCTTAATGCCTTCTTTTCTGCTTTGCGGAAATACAGCTCGCCCTCTTTGGCAAAGATATCAGAGATGATCATTTTTTCTCTAATCTCTATTAATTCGTCCAGGTCCACAAACCCGCGCTTCTTTTTCCTGGCTACCTCTTTTCCTACGCAGGTTTTACCTGTGCCCATGAAACCCACTAAATATATATTTTTCATTTTACCTACCGCTTTGCCTTTACAAGAGGGGCACCTCTTTTTTAAAAAAGGTGCCCCTGCTTTAGTTAACCTTCATAAGCTGCCAATACCAGATTGCTGATCCTTTCCTGGATCTCTTTAGTGGCCGGATATACGGTATTGTACCATTTCCCGTCTTTACCCTGATGCCTGGGCATACCCACGAATAGCCCTGAGCTGCCGTTGACTATACGCAGGCCCTTGATGATAACCCCGTCCAGAGAAAGATCCACGAAGGCCTTTAATTTTGAGTCGCCTTCGATCTTATGGATACGGCTGACCTCGATCTCATTACCCTTCATCTCTATCACCTCCTTCTTTAGCACAATAGACGAAGGAGGCGGCTTTATCTAACTTATTCTTTTTAGATAATGCTTAAAGTTTTCTTTTATGTCTCTAAGCGTATCTGAGCCGAACTTCTCTAAAAATGCATCCGCCAAAACAAAAGCTACTGCTGCTTCTGCCACTACGCCGGCAGCTTCTACCACGCAGGTATCCGAGCGCTCAGTAGAGGCCTTGGAGGCCTTCTTGGTTTTTATATTGACGGAGTCCAGGGGGTTCATAAGCGTGCAGATCGGCTTCATGCAGGCGCGTAAGACAATATCTTCGCCGTTAGAAATGCCTCCTTCGATGCCGCCGGCATTATTGGTCTTACGCAAGTAGCCTGTATTAGCTTTATAGTAGATCGCATCGTGAACGCTTGAGCCAAAGTTATCGGCGTAACCAAAGCCCAAGCCAATCTCTACCCCCTTAATCCCGGGTATAGACATCAGGGCCTGCGCCAGCCTTCCATCCAGCCGCCTATCTGCCTGCGCATAACTACCCAGGCCTACAGGGGCTCCTTTAACCCGCAACTCAAATATACCGCCTACTGTATCGCGGCATTTAATCGCCTGGGCAATCTTCTTTTTCTCACCCTGCGCGCTAATCTCTCCACCTACGCAGAGTACAATACTCGATATCTTTATGGCAAACTCAGCTAATAATATTTTACAAAGCGCCCCTATCCCCACACTTGCCGCAGTACTCCTGGCTGAGGCGCGCTCAAGCACTTCTCTTATATCGCTGAACCCGTATTTAAGTAGCCCTGCTAAATCCGCATGGCCTGGCCTGGGGCATAAAACCTTAGAGAGCCTTTCTATGCTGAAATCTTTATTCTCGATATACAGGCAGATCGGGCTACCCAGGGTAAGGTTATTCTTTAAGCCGGAGATTATCTTAGCCTTATCTTTTTCAATCTGCATACGAGCGCCGCGGCCGAATCCGGCCTGCCTGCGCTTTAACTCCTGATTGATTTTTTCTAGGATAACTTTTAACCCTGCTGGCATCCCCTCTAATATTGCCACCAGCGCCCTTCCATGCGACTCACCCGCAGTTAAAAATCTCAGCATACTTCCTCCATTCTTAGCTTAGGGACGGTTCTGAAGCACGGTTAAAAGTGTCCCTTTTTATTTCCAGAGGCCGCGCCTGTTCTCCCGCGCCTGCTGGTATAACTTTAAAAATAAATCAGCATATTTTACATTAGGAGGAATTGTCATTAAAGAAGCATATCCCTCCTCCACTATCTTGGCATTGACAAATGTACCATCTTTTAAATATACATAAGCAAGCAACCGTTTATATCTGTCATATTTTTCTGCATCAAATTCAAGGGAGACGCGCTTACCCTCTACCAGATTTTTGGTAAATTCATAAGAGCGCCTGCCTAATTTCTGAATGGTAGTCCCATCCTGTTTAGTGCGCGCTGCGTCACGCTGCAGTTTCTCTGACTCATGCATCTCAGGGGTATCTATCCCGATCAAGCGCACCCTCTCTCCGCTCTCAAGCTGCAGGGTATCTCCGTCAACCGCCCTCTTTACCAGAATATCGGTATAATTGTATGACTTTCCCAGGGGAACCGTAAATTTTCCTTCCTCTGAATAATAAACAGTGACCGGCTCATTGGCATGAAGATATAAAAAGGACACTATTAATAACAATAGCGCAGAAAACAATAGCTTTAGC
>JBAXNZ010000145.1:0-2649 GCA_037133515.1 bacterium | reverse complement strand
ACCTGAGGTCTGCCCGGCTGGTATTGCTCCCCCGGCCAGAAACGCGAAGAATCCGGGGTAAGCACCTCATCAATCAGTATGATTTTATTATCTAATCTACCGAACTCAAACTTAGTATCGGCTATTATAACTCCGCGGCCAAGGGCATAATCGCTTGCCTTCTTATAAACGGCAACGCTAATCTCTTTAAGCCTTGTGGCTGTTTCTTTACCCAGTGAATTCTCTACATATTCCTGAGTAACATTTATATCATGGCCTGCATCGGCCTTAGTGGAGGGCGTAAATATAATCTGGGGCAACTTAGCTGATTCCAAAAGCCCTGCGGGAAGCTTGATGCCGCAGACAGAGCTGCTTTTCTGATACTCCTTCCATCCTGAGCCGGAGAGATAACCCCTGACTATGCACTCTACGGCCAGCGGAGCTGTTTTCTTAACCAGCATTGAGCGTCCGTAGAGTTCTTTTTTATATTTATGCAGTTCCTTAGGGTAATCCTCTATATCCGCGGATATAAGGTGGTGCGGAATAATATCCTTAATAAGCTCGAACCAAAAAATCGAGAGCGCCGTCAATACCCTGCCCTTATAAGGTATGCCGCAGGGAAGCACTACGTCAAAACAGGATATCCTATCGGTTGATACAATAAGCAACTTATCACCCAGGTCATAAACGTCCCTTACCTTGCCGCGCTTATGAAACTTGATATCCCCAAAATCAGTATAGAGCAATATATCTTTTCCCATTTTAAGATTTAAGCCTGCGCAACATCTCTTCGTATTCCTTCCAGAGCTCCGCAGGTAAATTCTTCTTGAATAGCTTGAAAAACTTAGCTATATCCTTTGATTCCTCAAGCCACTCCTTTTTATCTATCGTCAAAAGCTTATCCAGAGCGCCTTCGGGTAACTGCAGGCCGGTCATGTCTATATCATACGAGTTGGGTATGTAGCCTATAGGCGATTCTTGCGCGCTCACCTTATTGTTGCAACGTTCGAAGACCCATTCTAGAACTCTAAGGTTCTCCGTAAAGCCCGGCCAGATAAATTTGCCTTTTTCATCTACCCTAAACCAGTTAGCGTGGAAAATTCTAGGGGGTTTGGTCATTCTTTTTCCCATATCCAGCCAATGACGGAAATAATCCGCCATATTATAGCCGCAGAAAGGAAGCATTGCCATGGGATCGCGACGCACCTCTCCGACCTTACCTACCTGCGCAGCTGTGCGCTCAGAGGCTATGGTTGCTCCGATAAAAACACCGTGCTGCCAGTTAAAGGCCTCATAAACCAGGGGCGCAAGATATTGTCTGCGGCCGCCGAAAATAATAGCAGAGATAGGTACGCCGTGATGCTGTTCTAACCTGAATGAAGCAGAAGGACAATTCGTAATCGGAGCAGTAAAGCGGCTGTTAGGATGCGCACCCAACACAGGCTTGCCTTGCGTATCGACTAAACCAGGCTTCCAGGGCTTACCCTGCCAGTCTATTCCGCTATCGGGTACCTTACCATCTGCGCCCTCCCACCATACAGTATTATCCGGCCTTAAAAGGACATTAGTGTATATTGTATTTTTCTTTATGGTCTCTACCATATTAGAGTTAGTATGCGAATTTGTGCCCGGGGCAACGCCAAAGAAACCCATTTCAGGATTGATCGCCCAGAGCGTTCCGTCGGAATCAATACGCATCCAGGCAATATCATCGCCAACGGTCCAGATACGGTAACCTTTCTTCCGCAGGCCTTCCGGCGGAACAAGCATAGCAAGATTGGTCTTACCGCAGGCGCTGGGGAATGCGGCTGCGATATACTGAACACGGCCCTGGGGGTCTTCCACTCCCATAATCAGCATATGCTCTGCAAGCCATTTTTCTTTCCTGGCTATAAAACTGGCTATACGTAGAGAAAGGCATTTCTTGCCTAAAAGCACATTCCCGCCGTAACCTGAGCCTACGCTCCAGATAGTGTTATCTTCGGGAAAATGCAGGATTAATCTTTTATTTATATCGAGCTCGGCCTTAGAATGCAGGCACTTAGTAAACTCATCAGCCTGGTCGAGCTGCCTTAAAACCGCCTCCCCTGCCCTGGTCATGATCAGCATATTCAGGACAACATAGCGCGAATCGGTAAGCTCAACGCCTATCTTGCTAAAAGGCGAACCCACGGGTCCCATTGAAAACGGAATGACATACATGGTTCTGCCGCGCATCGCACCCTTAAAAATATCTTTTGCTTTTTTATAAGCACTCCGGGGAGACATCCAGTTATTGTTAGGCCCGGCATCGCGTTTTTTTCTGGTGCAGATAAAGGTGAGGTGTTCTGTGCGGGCAACATCATCGGGTGAAGTACGATGCAAAAAGCAGCCGGGAAGTCTCTCCTGGCTTAACCGAATCAGCTCTCCTGAGTCTATGGCCTCTCTTTCCAACATCTCTTTCTGCGCATAAGAGCCATCTATCCAGATAATATCATCCGGTTGGCACATCCTGGACATTTTATTAACCCAGTCTATTAATTTTTTGTTGCGCGTGGGGAATTTAGTCATAATAAATATCTCTGCGCTGAAGCTGAAGCAGTTGCGCCTTCGCCGCAGGCATTCACTACCTGCCAGAAGCTTTTTTTACGGCAATCTCCGCAGGCAAACACACCGGGCTTAGAAGCCTGC
>JBAXNZ010000144.1:0-2735 GCA_037133515.1 bacterium | reverse complement strand
CGGGGGTTTTATCCCCCGCAGAGATTTATTCTCCTACTGGGTAAGAACCCAGTACTTTTAAAAACCTGCATTTATTCTCAAGCTCCATAAGCGCGCTCTTAACCCTGGGGTTAACTTTGTGCCCTTCTAAGTCCACAAAGAAGTAGTAATCCCAGGCCTTCTTCTTGGAAGGCCGAGACTCAATCTTAGTCAGATTAATTCTGTACTTCTTAAAAGGCATCAGCATGTCCTGCAGCGCCCCTACTTTATCCTTTATAGAAAAGATAACAGAAGTCCTATCCGATCCTGTCTTGGCTACTTCGCTTTTACCAATGACCAGAAAACGGGTAATATTGTGCGGGGAATCCTCTATATCTTTGGCAACTACCTTTAATCCATAGGCCCTGGCTGCCAATAAAGAGGCAATACAGGCGCTGTTTTTTTCTTTCGCTGCCATCTGTGCTGCCTGCGTAGTGCTGAATACATCTATCTTCTCTGCATGGGCTAGGTTCTCCTGAAGCCAGAGCCGGCATTGCCCGAAAACCTGGGGGTTGGAATATACCCTTTTGATCTTGGTCTTTGGACAATTAGCCAACAGGTTATGCGATACATATAAAATCACCTGCGCGCAGATCTTAAGATCAGAATCCACCAGCATATCCAGCGTGTGGCTGACTGCCCCTTCAATAGAGTTTTCTATCGGCACTACCCCGTAATCAGCAGCATCCTTTTCTACCTCTGTGAATACGTCGGTAATACTATTGCAGGGGAGATATTCTACCTGCGAACCGAATCTCTTAATAGCGGCCAGCTGTGTAAAAGTAGCCTGCGGCCCAAGATAGGCGACCTTCAGGGCTTTATTCAAAGAAAGGCTTGAAGACATAATCTCGCGGTATATCGCCTCAAACGCAACTGAATTGAGCGGGCCTTTATTCAAAATTTTTATCTTTTTTAAAACCTCTCTTTCGCGGTCAGGCGAATAAACACCTAACCCGCTCTCAAGCTTCAGGCTGCCAATTTCTGAGCTAATCTTTGCGCGGCTACTCAAAAGCCGCACTATTTTTTTATCAACATCGTCAATTTGTCGGCGTAGGCGCTTTAGCTTCACTCTCTACCTCCTTTTGCTGGGCAAGAGTAGAAAAATTCTCTATCTTGGGTAGCTCCTCCAATGATTTCAAACCAAAATATTCCAGGAACTGCCTGGTTGTCCCGTAAACCTTAGGCCTGCCAGGAGACTTTTTCCTTCCGGTTACCCGGATAAGATCCTTATCCAGGAGGCTCCTCATTACGCCATCAATGTTCACATTACGAAGCGATTCTATATCCGCTCTGGTAAGCGGTTGTTTATAGGCAATTATGGCCAGGGTCTCAAGCGCCGGCTTAGAAAGCCGCTCGATATTACGCTGCTTGTACAATTTTTTCAAAAAAGGAGCCAGGGCAGGCGCTGTAATCATCTGAAAGCCTCCGGCAATCTCGGCGATGCGCATACCGCGGTTTAAGCTTTCGTATTCTCTATTCAGCTCCTCGAATATAGAGCGTATTTCATTAGCCTCCAGGCTATCCAGCACATTTTTTATCTGCTCGATGGATATAGGCCTATCGCTTGAAAAAAGTAATGCCTCTATTACCGCCCGGTTATTATCCTGCGCCATCTTACCTTGACCTTTTCTGTTTATAGACTTCGTTGAGTAAATCTTCGGTATTCTCTAACTTAGGCGACCTCTCCAATGCCTTCTTTATCATGCTCATTGCCTCTGGCCTCTTGTATTCTAATTGCATAAGCACGGCCAACGCCTCTTCTTCAATATCCGCACCCTCATGCTTTTTCCTTTTTAGCTCTTTGTCCTGGATCAGCCCGAATTTACCGATCTTATTCTGCAGCTTAGCTATAATCTCTTTTGCCCTTTGCTCTCCGATCCCGGGCAGGGACTTTAAAAAAACGGTGTTCGCTTCATCTATTGCCTGGGCTATTAAAGAGATGGGCTCACTCAATGCCTTAAGCGCAGCCTTTGGCCCGATACCGGAGACAGTGATAAATACTTCGAAGAATTCCTTCTCTATCTCGTTTAAGAAACCAACCAGGATAGGCGTGCTTTTAGCCGGCTCAGACTGCAAATAGTGATAAGTAATCAGCTTGATCTGGCCCTTATCATCTATGTTCTCATCCAGATGTTGCATAACCGCAGTCGGAATTAACACCTGATATGCTATCCCTCCCACCTCAATCAACAGGTGGTTTGTTCCTTTTTCAATTACCTTTCCGCAAATGCGAGCTATCATTGATTTATCTTGGTTATTTTATCCAGATGCGCGATGCGTTGGTACGCAATAGCCAAAGCCAGGGCATCGGTTACATCTGTATACTTAGGTAATTTTCTTATGCCCAGGGTCATAGCTACCATTTTCTGCACCTGATACTTGCCTGCCAGGCCCTTGCCCACGATTGCCTTCTTAACCCTTGTCGCCGGATACTCAACCAAAGTTATCCCTGCTTCGGCAGCAGCAAGACATATCACTCCGCGCGCCTGGCCTAATATATGCGCTGTGGTAGGATGCCGGTAGTGCGCATATAGTTTCTCAAGGACCATCACCCCGGGTTTTGTTTGTGATATCAACTGGGCGAGAGCCCTGTGTATTTTATTCAAACGCATAGATATATTCTCACCAGAAGCATTGCGTTTTTTAAAATCATCTCGAGCGAGCATCTGAGAAACTGAAGCATGAGTAGTCAGTTGCAACATTTCGGCCCCTGACAT
>JBAXNZ010000143.1:0-2767 GCA_037133515.1 bacterium | reverse complement strand
CCAAAGACTGATAAAACCAGAAATAAAACTTCCTGGCGCGTTTCTCGAAATCCCTGTCTTCATTGTCTTTATAGTAATAATCTTCCGATTTATAAGGAAGGATATAAAGCTCAAATTTCCAGTCATTATTAAGGGGTATGATGTAATCTAAATCGTATATCTTATGTGAATCGCCCTGAGACCATTCAACCTTTGCAGTCAGCGAATCATCATGGCCGCTAAGGTTATTATGCGCCAGGAAGATCTTGTAGCGCTGATAAAGAATCGTCTCGGCGCCGTAATTATCCGCCTGCAGGGTAGTATGCATAGGAAACTTATCTTTTACTAACAAGGTTATATTGGTAAAGTTGGGGTCTTCACCGGGCGCAAGCTGGAGCTTAGCCTTACGGTCAGGATGCCTATTCATCCTGTAGATATCCCTGCTTAGGTCCTTAAAATTAAAAAGCTGGCCCTCTTTCATGGACAGCTTTTTTATTAATAATTCGGTTGAGAAATTCTTATTCCCCTTTATCTCTATCTTGCCGGTCCTGCCCTCTACAACCATGATCTCTAAGGTGCCCTGCGCGAGCCTATCGGCAACAATATAGGCATAGGAAGTAATGAAACCCCTGCGGCTATAAGCGCGGGTAATCAGATCAGCAGTCCTTTGCATCTCCTGCCCGGTAGCCTCTTTATTTGTATATTGGGCCTTTAGACTTGCCACCGCTTCATCAGCAAGAAGGGTAGAGCCCGTGATCTTTACCTCCCGGATAAGGGTCTTTCCGCTAGGAAGCGTGGGCTTGGGCCGCATAGCCAAGATTCTTTCTTTTAAGTCTACTATCGGGGCTTTTTCTCTTTTCTGCGCCAGGTCCTGCGCTAGCTTAATTGCAGACGGGTCATCTTCGCCTGCGCTATCATCATATGCAGAGACTAACGCGTAGTTAGCAGTAAAGGTAATGGTAAGGAATAAAACAAAAAGCATCTTATTCAATCTCTTCTGCCATTTTCTATGCGCCATTTATATATCCTCCTTCTAAAAAACCACCAAATATTTTTATATAAATACTGCTATTATGTTAACTAAATATTTTTATTTTGTCAACGAAAATATCTGCAATCATATTCGAGGGTTTAATACTCAATCTTCTTCTGGGAGAAATGATTGACAAAAAGGATAATAAAGAGGACGCAGACTATTAATTGCGCTATAACCACCAGCTGCCCGGCCGCCCCCCTGGCACGGATATCTCCGAATCCTACGGTGCTGTTTACTACTAAGCTGAAATATACCGCTGAGACAGGAGTCAGGGACTCGCTTAAAAGGTCAAATCCTATATATATGGTTGAGAAATCCAGGACTACCTCCAGGTAATGCACAAAGAGCAGCAATAGCGACCTGTGGTATGAAACCGTAGCTGAATGGATATCATAGAGAAAGATGAGATTTAAGATATGCAAGATGGTCTCGCTAAGCAGATAAACCACAACTGCGATGGCAATAGGGTAACGGTATAGCCCGAACATCAAAACTAGGAGCGGAAAGATTAACTTAAGGAGGGTGTAAAGCTCAACGGCTAGCTTGCGCCAGGTAACCCCAAGCCTGCCGGAAAGCTCTCTTACTAGAAGTATGGGGAAGATAAACTGCACCCCGCAGAGTGCCAGGCGCGTGATACGCTCGATACCATAGGTATCGTCATTCCAGACTTTTTTAAAATATTTTACCTGCTGCCTATACGCTGACTCTGTCTTTTCGCCAGAGAGGGTATCGGGGTTAATAAATACTCTTATAAATCTAAGCATAAATGTAGCGCCTTATGTCCCCTTTTTTGCTTTATGAGTATGTTTAGTGTAATTATATACTGTATAGTACTGCACTACATCGTCATCGGTAAACCACAGATTGTCAATGCCCGCTCCGATACATTTTTTTATTTTAGTCATATAGCCGTCATCGCAATACGAGAATGACTTGGTAGCAGAAATCATATCATCCGGACTAAACCATACGCCGACCTTGCCTTGACCGTTACGTTCTGCGTGATACTCAGCGATACGGACTAAATACTCTTTATTGTCATACTCAAAACGGTGGTATTTTTCTATCTCATCATCAGCGCTAAACCACTTATTATCCGCGCCCTTTCCTTTATATATTAAATCCTTAATAATCAGACCTTTAGGGCTAGCTTCAAAAGTAGTATATTGAACTATGCTCCCATCTTTTTTATGCCTGACAGCCCTTAACTTATTACCATTGCCGTCATATTCATAGACAGAGTTGTAGCTTTCTAAGTCATCCTGAGTAAACCATTTATTATCAGCGCCCTTTCCTTCATAGCAGACCTCGGCAGATAATTTCCCTTCTTTATTATATTCATAAGCTAGATAATATTTAAGGTACTCATCGGTAGTGATTATGGAGTTGCTAGGGCCTATGTTATAACACTTATTTCTTATCGGCTTACCTTGGCTGTTACGCTCATAAACAAAATGGCTATAAACATCATCCCCTTCGATTAAATGGCGATGGGTTTTTTCCGGAACATACTTAATCCCCTCTGACATAGGCATCTCAAAGATGCTAAGCGGCACTTTTTCTTTTGTTAATGTCCGCGTAAGAAAGCCTTTTACCTCCCACTTTGAAAGATTAGAAACCACAAAGGAAAGGCTAAAGTAAAGCAGGGCATATCCTAAAAGAGAAGCAAGCAAAATTAAAATTATTTTTTTCAAATTATCATTCCTATTTCTTTTCTACGGCTGTTGGCGCAACCGGAGCTATTACTTTTAC
>JBAXNZ010000142.1:0-2783 GCA_037133515.1 bacterium | reverse complement strand
GATATGGCTATGGTGGTGCTGGAGGGTTATTATTTTATAGACAGACGATAAGTTGCGCAGCGCGTAGTCAGTTGATTGATAGCCATGATGTAGATCGCAGACAATGATTTTGGGTTTCTTCTTTAAGAAAAACTCAAGGTCGGATTTAAAAGAAGAGAAATCGCCCGGGTCGCTTAAATCAGGGTGCAAAGGGCTGAGGTAGGCATTTTTCTCTTTAATAAAACAAAGTGTATTCTTAGACTGAGCGCCTACAGCTAAGATCGGTTCTTTGCTTGTAAATGAGAGGTTTATCTTCTTTGTTTCCATCGATTATAAAGTCTCAAGGGAGAGTATCCCGTCTATTCTGAAAGAACGCTCTTCATTCCTTAAATAACAGTGGCCAACAAGATAAACAAGCCCTCTTTCCTGCTTAATCTCTTTAGGTAAGACCTCTCTTTCGGAAACCTGAGCACTGGAGGCAGCAAGATACCTTATCTTAAGCTTAACCTTTAAGTCTATGGCCTCCTGTATTCTAGAGATCTTCTGGTTGTTTATACCATCCAACTGGCCCGAAGGAAGTGAAAATAAACTTAAGAAATTACTAAAATCGAAAATCTCTTTTGCCCTTAAGTTCTCTTTTAATCTATTAAATACACCCAAGGTAAGCTCCACATCAGAGAGGGCGCGGTGCTCCTGCTTGGCTTTTATCCCCAGGCTTTCCGAGACAAACCAAAGCGCATAACGCTCTAAAGATGGAAGGAGCCTCTTGGCCATCTTGAGCGCATCCACTACCGCAGTCCCTGGAGGCAATTCTCTTCCGATAAGCTTTAACTCATTATTCAGAAAGCCTAAGTCAAAGGCGGCATTATAAGAACAGATACAGGCCCCTTTAATAAAATCTAGGAACTTGGGCATTACTGTCTCTATGGAAGGCGCTCCGGAGAGCATTTCGCTACTTATGCGGTTAACCTGAAAAGCTGCCTCAGAGATAGGCCGCTTAGGATCTACCAGCGATTGAAATACACCCAATCTTTCCTCCCCTTTCACCCTCACAGCAGCCAGCTCCACTATCCTATCTCCTGACTCAGGGGCAAGACCAGTAGTCTCAGTATCAAAAATGACGAATTCTACTTCATCCAGATTTCTATACATCTTTCCTGGTAGCGATATATGCCGGGACGAGCCTGACAGGATGATAGGAGAGTTTTGTTTCCTTCAGGTTTGCTAACCCAGAATCATCCATGATATTTATATACTTATAACCAGAAAGCTCCAAGCAGAACTGCCTAAAAATAAACTGCGCCAGGCCTTTGGTAGAGAGATCCGTTATCTCATATAAGATGCAGAAGGTATCCCGGTTCAACTTAAAACCAAAGGTGAAGCCCTTAATCTCTTTGCCTATCTTAACGATACTCCCCCGGAGATCTAAACTCCGGTAATCTTTCAGTAACAGCTGAAGGCAATTAAGGCTGTCTATGAGCATCCCCTTATATATAGGGTCTATACTTTTTTGGCTGCGTTCCTTCATCCAGCTTTTATATAAAATAAGGCAGCCTCGGCTTTCAGGCTTTGAGAATGGCAAATATTTAAACTGGTAATGCTTGGTAAAATAATTCAGGCAGGCCCTCTTAGATTTAAACCTCACCCCTTTTAAACTAATCAGCTCTTCCCTAAGGCAGAGATAATCAAAGGGTTTCTCCTGACAAAAATAGCCCAGGCCTTTAAAGAAGTTTAGATCTTCGCTTTCTATATTCTCTATGCGCGATATCTGTCTGTTTTTATTAAAACTGTCCATGATTTTAAAGGCCTGCTGTATAACGTAGGGGTTTTGCCCTAAGGTTAATGGCGGCAGGTAGAGAAAACAACCTATTTTATCCCGAAAGAATACGCAGAGGCTCTTTTCTATTATCGCCCACTCTATGCAAAAAAGCTTTTTCCAGATATAAATATTTTCGAAGGCATATGCCGAGAGCATGTGACTACGCAGGGATAAAAACTCAAGAAATATCTTTTTATCCCTAAGGCCCAAGGTATTAAGTTTCATAAAATAATATTTAGCGGGCACAGCTCTAAAACACCGTCGTATCTTTGAGCTATTTGCGGATTATCCAGCAAGAGCTTCTGGTAATGCGGGCTATCTAAAAGTTCACTTAAATACGCTAAGTATTCTTTAAACTCACCGTTATCGCATCGCTCTTTAGCAAAAGGGCAGTTCAGGTCAACCGAAAGGATAACTGATTCCCCTTTACGATTAATAAGAAAAGGATAGAGCTGGCACTCAAAAGGCCTGGAATTGTATATCCGGCATTTATTCGAAGGCTGGTCAAGGAAGAGGCAAAGCAAATTATTATCCGCGGCTGCGGATAATCTAAGGGGCATCTTGGCACCAGAGGCCTGCTCTTCATTTAAAAGATTCAGCCGAGCTAACTCTTCTGCCTCCTCCTTTAAAAGCCTGAGCGTCCAGCAAGAGTCAGACTTAAGAAACCTGCAACAACCCAGGCACCTAAGACAAATTTCTTGCGGGATAAGCTGCCTTATCATTTAACTATGCTGCCTAGCGTAATCTTTTTCTCCGGGGTTACAATCACTATCCCTGTCTCATCTGAGGCTGCCAGAATCATACCCTGGCTTTCTACCCCTCTTAAAACCGCGGGTTCTAGATTGTCCACCACTACCACCTGTTTACCCAACAGCTCTTCTTTCTGATAGGAGCCTCTAATCCCTGCTACCACCTGCTTGGTCCTATCCCCCAAATCTAGGGTGATTACATAGAGCCTGTCAGCATCAGGATGGTCATTGACTTC
>JBAXNZ010000141.1:0-2790 GCA_037133515.1 bacterium | reverse complement strand
AATGCGGGGTAAAAATTGACAGGCAGCTAAAAGGCTAAAAAATAAAACGAGGCTAAAGAATAATCTGAGTCTGTTTTTCATGCGTGGGGTGGGGAAATAATTGCCCTGCTTCGCTCTTCCGCATTTAAACGATGGTAGAGCTTCGCAGCAGCATTCTTCTTCGCCATTGCTTCGAAGCCCTACCATCATTTTACATGTCGAAGGGCGAAGAAGAATGGAGCAGAGGAGGATCGAACTCCCGGCCTTCGCGATGCGAACGCGACGCTCTCCCAGCTGAGCTACTGCCCCTATTTTATACAACTACACTCTTCTTATGGTCTGGTGACAAGTGGCTGTCGGAGGGTCATTTCAGAGGAAAGGATTCTTTGATATCTCCGCGGATTCTCCTTCCTTTTGCTTTTTCTTAGAAGGGACCAAAATCTGTAGATTTCAACTGCCGCCTTCTTTTTTCCTCCTCAATAATTCTTTTTTGCTCCTCACGAACTTTTCTTTGATTTTCACTAATAAACCTTAAGACAATTTCGTTATTGACTTCGATAAACTCCACGCCTATTTTAAAACCATTGCCTTCATATGTTTTTTGTTGCGCTGCATATATAATCTTGCCTTTACCAATCAAATGTTCCGCTATAAAATTAGCGGTTAAATCAAACTGAATAATAGTATTCACATCGATGCTTTCTTTAAAAAAAACACCCAATCCCGAAAAACTGATATTTACTAATTGACCCTCGATGGTCTTGGAGATGTTGCCTTCATATTTAAAACATACCTTTGCTTTTATAGTATACCTTAAAAAACCTCTCCTATTAGCCATTTCAAAAAAACCTGCTTAACTTTCAAATGTATACAGCTATTTTAATTATACCACTTCCATTCCAGAACGGCGCTGAGCTACTGCCCCTTGGCTTCTATTGGGTACTTACGGAAGGCATTTTGATGCGCGCTGTAAAAGAGGTGCTAGGGTTCCTATCTGAAGTTCCGCAGTCATCAGCAGTGGTCACTTTTTCAGGATCCCAGCATCCCTGGATAGTTATATCCACGTAATTATTGGCAGGATTGTAATTATAGATAACATCGGTTACCCTCTTGCTTAGGATATTCTCTAAAGTACCCCAGCTAGGATCGCAGGTCACGCAAGTAGAATCTGAACAGCTCGGACACCACCAGAGCCGGTAGTTACCTTCTGGTTCAAGGATGGGCATACGTAATCTATACGCCTTCCAGGGAGAGGGATTTTCAGCGTCATCATTCCTAATACCGTCTTTATTGGCATCCGTGTAAAACACTATTGCTTCTGTGTCGTCTCCGTCAATAGGACCAATCTTTACAATATCATTGCTGTTTATCTGCGCGTTACCGATAGCCTTAGCTATTTGTTTAGTGGAATGTTCCATAATATAGGCGAGGTCATTCTGGACCTTTGCGCGCCTATCTACCGTTAATACATGGGTATGGCTAAATAACTCTATAGCGGCAAAGACAACAACTAAAATAGACAGGATAATTATAGAGATCAGTAATTCCAAGATAGTAAAGGACTTAATATTTTGCGGTTTCATTCCAGGTTACCCTGAGGGTTACCTTACGTAGATTAAACTCATCTACTATGGTATAGTTGGCGTTATATATAACATTATCAAGAGTGCGGTCGGCCTCAGAAGAAGGACAGCCGATTTGTTGCGTATAACCCCTATCTTCGTAGCCGCAATAACGCAAGGCAGCGGTAGTATTGCTTAAATCATTGGGGCTGGTATCCCAGGTATCCGCACGCACATGCATGTATAGATAATCAAGGAAGGTCTTGCTCATCTGCGCTGCTGCCATGCGCGAACGGCTATGTAGGGCAAACTTCCTGGCTGAAACAAATGCCCCGGTTAATCCGGTAATCATCATCGCCAGAAGAATTACAGAAACCAGGACTTCAAGCAGGGTAAACCCTTTTCTGCTCATCTAATAAAATTTTATGGAATAGCTAGGATACTTAAGGGCAACTGGCATTAGGGGAAGGTTCGGCAGTAGTATCACTCATTGAGTATTCGCAATCTAGATAACCGCCTGCGCCGTTCCTGTCTGCAGCAGAGACATAGCTGGCTCCGCTATTACCTGCAATATCATAACCCCAATTCCCCGCAGTAATGGCAATCTTAAGATTTACATTAATATCCTGCTGGTCTGATACGCTAGAGGAATAAGGATAGTAAAATCCTTCTTCCATCCTGTAGATTTTCTCTGCTGCATCAATAAGTTTCAGATTGGCCATTGCTTCTTTACTAAGGGAACGTTCTCGCATAGTAGAGAACTGAGGCAGGACGAGAGCTATTAAAATAGCAAGAATGATGAGTGTAACGAGAATCTCTACAAGCGTCACCGCTATATTCTTTTTATCCTGCATAGAGTATTCTCGCTCACCTTAAACAACCAGGGTTTTAAAAATTAAGGACAGTTGACGGGTGTCAGATCCTCATTATCATTAGATAAAAAATATTCGCAATCTAGATAACCGCCAGAACCTGCTCTATACGCATAAGCGGTGAAGTCTGAGCCATCAGTACTGCTGATTTCATAAGACCAATTTGACCCAGTAATAAAAAGGCTTAGGTTACTATTTATATCGCTTATACTATCTACTGTGCCTGAGGTTGGCGGATAATAAGTTTCCATCTCCAGCCGATAATTCTTTTCTGCCTCAAAAATACGCCTAAGGTTAGCCTTTGCCTCTCTGCCTAAATCACGCTCGCGAGCTTTATTAAATCGGGGGAGTGCTAAGCCTATAAGAACGCTAAGAAT
>JBAXNZ010000140.1:0-2794 GCA_037133515.1 bacterium | reverse complement strand
TGCCGCGGCGTCTCGATATATTACTCAAAATAGACATTGGCCTTGCCAAAACTTGCCGCTGCCTCTTGTTGTGCGGTGATTAGGCTGCTGATCAGCCTTATGTCAGTATGGCAGATGCGCATACCATTGCCGCCTCCACCCGCAGAGGCCTTAATGATTACAGGATAACCTATGTGTTTTGCGGTTTTTATCGCCTCCTCTTTATTTTTTACTACGGAGACGCTTCCCGGTACTATGGGTAGGCCTGTTTTTTGCATAGTAGTGCGCGCAGACATCTTGTCCCCCATCAGTCTTATATTTTCAGGAGTAGGGCCGATAAAGGTAATATGGCAGGATTCGCAGACTTCTGCAAAATGGGGATTTTCTGCCAAGAAACCGTAACCGGGATGAATTGCCTCTACGTCGGTGATTTCGGCAGCGCTGATAATGGCGGGAATATTCAGGTAGCTGTTGCTGCTAGGTGGTTTGCCTATACAGATAGCCTCATCGGCAAAGCGCACGTGCAGGGATTGCCTGTCTGCCTCGGAATAGACCGCCACGGTACGGATCCCCATTTCGCGTCAGGCACGTATAATCCTAAGGGCTATTTCGCCCCGGTTAGCAATCAATATTTTGGAAAACATCTCTTTAGAGAGGCTCGATGAGAAACATCGGTTGTCCAAACTCTACGGGTTCGGCGTTATCCACGAGGATTTCAAGGACCTTGCCTTTTATCTCGGACTTTATTTCATTCATCAGCTTCATTGCTTCAATTATGCAAATAACCTGGCCAGGTTCAATTACCTGCCCTACCTCAGCAAAAGAAGCAGCTTCGGGGGAAGGCGAGCGGTAGAATGTTCCAACCATCGGCGCCTTTATCTCCATCGCCTTTTCTGATTGAGCCTGTAAAGAATTTTCTTTTTCTTGCGCCATGGTGTCGGAGATAAGATTTTGCCGCTCTAACACTATCGGCCCAGAATAGGGCCCTGCGCTGGAGCCGGTTTTCTTTAGCCTTATACGCATTCCGTCCTTTTCTATTTCCAGCTCCACGAGCCCGTTTTCATTCATAAGATTGATCATCTCTTTGATTTCCTTAATATTCATCTAAGAAATCCTTTCGATATAGCCGCCGGTCCTAGTATCCACCTTAATACTATCCCCTTCATTGATAAAAAGCGGAACCTGAATAGTTGCACCGGATTCTATTTCAGCAGGCTTTGTGCCGCTCTTTGCAGTATCGCCCTTAATGCCCGGTTCGGTATGCAGTATCTTTACCTCTATAAAATTGGGGAGGGCCACGTTAAGGACCGCATCCTTATAATAATAAGCAAGTACCTCCAGGTTATCCTTTAGGAACTTTTTGTTATCCCCGATATCGCCCTCCGAGACCGATATCTCCTCATAAGTCTCCTGATCCATGAAGTGGTACATCCCTCCTGAATTATACTGATACTGTAGCTTTCTTTCTTCTACGTAAGCCTCTTCAATCTTTTCGTCTCCGCGAAAGGTCTTCTCCTGAACACTTGAGTTTTTAAGATTTCTTAATCTTGCGCGCGCAAAGGCCGCGCCCTTTCCGGGCTTGATGTGCTGGCAATCCAAAACGACCCAAACATGGCTGTCAACTAATAACGTTAATCCTGACTTGATTTCATTGATTGAGAGCGCCACTGATTACCTCGCATCCTTTCCTGGTTACCAAAACCATATCTTCGATCCTTATGCCAAACTTCCCCGGCAGGTAAATCGCAGGTTCTACGGTAAAGACCATGCCGGTTTTTAGCTTATTTTTTTCCTTTTCTGCTATGCGCGGTTCCTCGTGAACCTCAAGGCCAATCCCATGGCCCAAACTATGACTAAAAAACCCGCCATATCCTTTAGAGGCGATATATTGGCGGGCAGCGGCATCTATTTTATTTATAAAAACACCTGGTTTTACTTCTCTTATTGCCCTGTCTTGCGCCTTACGGACTATACTGTAAACCTTTCTAAACGTTGAACTTATTCTATCTGAAAACAAAACCCTTGTCAAGTCAGATTTATAGCCTGCATAGTCAACCCCTATGTCAATTAGTACCGGTTCACCCTCTTGGACTCTCTTATGCGAGGTCAGGTGATGCGGAAAGCTGGAGTTTGTTCCTGAGGCCACGATTATATCAAAGGCAGAGGTATGCCCGCCGTTATACCTGATAAAACGCTCTAGTTCTCCAGCTACCTCAGCCTCCCTTATGCCGCCGGTCTTGATTAATGAACCGGCAAACCTTAAAGCCTCTACGGTAATCTGGGTTGCCTTTTTGATCTTTTCCAGCTCCTCACTGTTTTTTATCTGCCTGTATTCTTCTATCAGGCCATAGGTAGGCGCAAGCCTTGTTTTTTCTTCTAACGACTCTTTTAGCTTTTTATATTGATCAAAAGCTAGATATCTCTCCTCAAAACCAAGGTTTCTTAACCCTAAACTACAGACTGCCTGAGTAATTGCTCCAAACGCAGGGCCATGAATCTCCTGTACAGAGAAGGCCTTTAAGTTGTTTTTAGCCTCCTCGGTATACCTGGAATCAGTAAAATAGATGTTTTGCTTTCTTGAGATTAAAAGATATGAATCGCGGCTTCTATAGCGGCTAAGGTAGGTAATATTCTCCGGGTGAGATAAGATAAGGCCGTCCAGCCCTGCTTTTCTTAAACTTTCATATATGTTTCTTAGCCTTAAATCCATGGGGCATTAAAGTAAATCTAAGAGCGCCAGAAGTCCCAAGGTATAACTCTTTGGGCCGAATCCCAATATGGTCCCTTTTGCCACCGGGCTGATCAGGGACTTTTG
>JBAXNZ010000139.1:0-2800 GCA_037133515.1 bacterium | reverse complement strand
ATCGAGCGTGCCTCTTACAATATGATAGCGAACACCAGGCAGGTCCTTGACGCGGCCTCCCCTTACTAAAACTATTGAATGCTCCTGCAGGTTGTGGCCTTCACCCGGTATATAAGCGGTAACTTCTATGCCGGTAGTAAGCCGCACCCTTGCGATCTTACGCAGGGCAGAGTTGGGTTTCTTAGGCGTCATCGTACGCACCTGCAAACACACGCCCCTCCTTTGCGGACAGGCCTTTAAAGCAGGAGACTTGGTCTTCTTCCTTTTTAACATCCTACCAAACCTGATCAATTGCGAGATTGTCGGCATATCTTTTATTCCTTTACTTTGGCCTCAACTGATTTTTGCGCTTCTGCCTGGGTATCCTTGGATTCTTCCTTGCTAACTGATTTAGCCATCTCTATATTACGATGGGCATGGAATCCGGTTCCGGCAGGAATGAGGTGCCCTACGATAACATTCTCCTTTAAGCCGAAGAGTTCGTCATGTTTTCCTGAGGCTGCCGCGTCGGTAAGCACGCGCGTAGTCTCCTGGAAACTAGCGGCAGAGATAAAACTCTCCGTAGTAAGCGATGCCTTGGTAATGCCTAATAATAGGGGCGTTGCGACCGCAGGCTTTCCGCCTTTCTTGATTATGCGCGTATTCTCTTTTTGAAAATTCCATTTATCCACCTGCTGCGTAGCCAGAAAATCAGTATCTCCCGACTCTTCGATGCGCACTTTTTTAAGCATCTGCCTTATGATAGTTTCAATATGCTTATCATTAATACGTACACCCTGCAGCCTATATACTTCCTGGACTTCATTGACTAAATATTCCTGCAATACTTTATCTCCGCAGACCCTAAGGATATCCTGCAAAACTACAGGGCCATCAGTGAGTTGTTGTCCGGCAATTACTTTATCTCCCTTATAGACGTTAGGGTGCTTGCCATGAGGTATAACGTATTCCTTAAACATGCCTGTAGTAGACCGTACTATGATCATCCTCTGGCCTTTTTTGGTCTCACCGAACTCTACGAACCCATCTATTTCACTTATGACTGCCGGGTCTTTAGGACGCCTGGCCTCGAACAACTCTGCGACACGCGGAAGCCCTCCGGTAATATCCCTGGTTTTAACGACCATACGCGGTATCTTAGCTAACAGGTCTCCTGCGCCTATCTTCTGGCCGTCTTTAACCAAGATATGCGATTCTAGGGGGATAGGATAGATTCCCAAAACTTCCTTCTTTTCATCTAGGACCAATATCTGAGGATGGTGTTCCTGCTTATGCTCTACTACCACACGCTCGGTCATCTTGGTAACCGGGTTTAATTCCTCGCGGATAGTGACGCCCTCTTTAATATCCTCATATTTTACAAGACCGCCTACTTCAGTAAGAATGGGCAGGGTGTATGGATCCCAACGCACAAAGACAGACCCCTTAATTACTTCATCCCCTTCAGAGATACTGATTACAGAGCCTTGAGGCAGAGGATAACGCTCAAGCTCTCTACCCTGCTTATCATTTATACTGACTGAACCTGTTCTATTCAATACGATAAATTCTTTATTCTTAACTACTATCCTTAAGCCATGGTATTTAAGAATCCCCTTATTTTTTGCCTTTATAAAAGACTGGGCTACAATCCTTGAGGCTGTACCTCCGATATGGAAGGTCCTCATAGTCAGCTGCGTACCGGGCTCACCGATACTCTGGGCTGCGATGACACCCACTGCCTCTCCCACTTCTACTATCCTTCCGGAGGCAAGGTTACGGCCATAACACTTGGTGCAGACGCCTCTCTCTGATTCACAGGTCAGGACACTACGGATGCGTATCTTTTCAATACCTAACTTCTCGATTTGCTCTGCCTTTTCTTCTGTAATCTCAGAGCCTTGTTCTACGATAAGGTCATCTGTAATGATATCTACTACGTTATCCAGCGCTACCCTTCCTACGATGCGGTCTTCAAGGCTGACCACTGTCTCATCGCCTTCTGTAATAGCAGAAACAGTAATCCCGTTTAGGGTCCCGCAATCCTCATCGGTAACAATGACCTCCTGAGCCACATCAACCAGACGGCGGGTAAGATACCCGGCATCCGCTGTTTTAAGCGCGGTATCCGCCAGGCCTTTACGGGCGCCGTGAGTAGAGATAAAATACTCCAAAACAGTAAGGCCTTCTCTAAAATTCGCAGTAATAGGGCTTTCGATAATTTCACCTGAAGGCTTAGCCATCAGGCCGCGCATGCCGGCAAGCTGCCTGATCTGAAGCCGGGAACCCCTGGCGCCTGAATCTGCCATCATAAATATGGGGTTAAAGGGGTCCATACCTTTAAATAAAAGGTCGGAGATTTTATCAGTAGCGTGCGTCCAGATATCAATAACCTTGGATTTACGTTCGCTATCCGTAATGATGCCGCGGTGGTACTGCTCCTCTACTTTAGCCACCTCTTCTTTAGATTCTTTTAGCACAAGCTGCTTATCTTCCGGCACTTTAAGGTCATCTATGCCGATAGATATGCCTCCTAAGGTAGCATAGAAAAATCCTAGGGCCTTAACATCATCAAGCAGCTTGATCGTCCTCTGGTGTCCGAAACGCTTGTAGCAATTAGAAACTATCTCTCCTACATTGCCCTTTCTTAATTCCTCGTTTACGAAACCAAAGCCCTCCGGAAGCTCCTGATTGAAGATAATCCTGCCGACAGTAGTATCGATACGCTTCTTCTCGGTTATCAATCTTTTCTCTTCCAGTTCAAAGACGCTATCTACTCTTAGCTTGATTCTCGCGTGCAGGTCAAGCTCTTTATCTTCAT
>JBAXNZ010000138.1:0-2852 GCA_037133515.1 bacterium | reverse complement strand
AAATTCAGAAACAGATCAATCAGCCAATCCCAGGCAAAGACAACCCTGATATTAACAGGCAGGCTTTTTATCTGTGAATACTGCGCGTAAGCTTGAGTTTTGCCCAGCCTTAACGGATGCGCTACTGCGTTACTGTCTATCTTAAGGATGCGCGCATGGGTAATGCCCCAGCTGACTGAGGCAGTAATATCCTTGCGTGAATTATCCGAGAGATATCCTTCAGCCTTAAGTTTTATCTTCTGCCTCATAGATATCTTTGAATTAGCTGGAGTAACTATAATGGAGATAAGCCTAGGGCCCTCTACGGTTACTGTGGCAGGAGAGCTCGTCATTCCTTTGAATTTTAAATGAAGACTCGCCTCTCCTGGAAGGTAAGTGCTGATTTTACCCTGCGCTACTCCAATAATTTTTTTATCGGAAACCTCCCATTCTCCGGTAGTAGTTAAATCCTCCTCTGACTTATCGCTATACACGCCCCAGGCAGAGGCCAGGGCAGTCTCTCCTAAGGGTATCTTAAAAGATTCAGGCTCTATCCTTATGGCCTTAAGCTTTCTATCTTCTTTAAGCAAGTCTTTGTTGAGGCTCTCGGCATCCTTTTTAATATCCTGGAGTAGCTCTTCCGGGGACTTAGGGCTTTCTTTATTTATGTCCTCTTTCTCCTTCTTTTCCTGCGGCTTAACAGTTATGGGCCAAGAAGAAGACTCTGCGTTTTTAGGCTTTATTACAACCTTTGCCGGTGCGCTCTCTACACCATCTAACTCGGCAGTCAGATCACAGATACCTTCTATCAGCGCGATAAATTCTCCCCTCTGACCGGATTTCGCAAGCATATCTTTATTGCTGGGCCTCCATTTTACCCTATAGCCCAACTCCCTTGCGTCGTTATTAGTGTGAGTGCCGAATACCCTAAACGGCTGTGATTTTTCCACAGACAAAAAAACAAATTCCGGCAAGAGCGTGATATGTTTTAAAACCTGCTTATCCGTTATGGGCGTATTAACTATCCTTACCTCCTGCGGAAAGCTCTCCACCCCCTCGTATCTACAAAATACGCTAAGCCGGCCTGTACGAGGGCCTATTTGAAGCATGTTATCATTCATCTTGGAGGTGCCAGTATCTTTTTTGACAAACCATTCCGCCTCTTTGCTTATATCCTTCAGGTAATAAATGGCTTCTTCCTTATTAAGGAATGTCCCCCAGGCCTTAAACACCAACCTGGTATTAGGGTTAGCAACAGGGCTATAAGGTATGAGGTTGATGCTCAGGCAAATCTCTTTCCGGTCGTCATCCTCTTTTTTATCGGAAGGCTCTTTTACTATAATCTGGCCGGGATTACTGAAAACCTTATCGTACCTAACCAGTATTTGATACCTGCCTGCTCTCAAAGGGGTAACTATCCCTGCCTTAGTAAAATTAAAGTACAGCGGTTTATCAACTAAAATCTCAACCTGACCGGTGATATCCTTTATCTTAGAATCAGAAAAATAACCGTATGCCTTTAATTCCAGGGGGGCGCCTAAATTAACCTCTGCAACCTGGGGATAGAGGTATATTCCTATAAGCGGGTTACCGCTAAAGTAGACAAAAAACGGCTCATTACCTCCATAACGCCAGATGCGCTCTCCGGCTGATTCCGGTATACCGAATTTCTTTAAAGTCTTTTCTTTATCCAGGCCGAGTATTACTTTTCCGGCAGGGGAATTTATCTCCTGATACCCAAAAACAACTGTATTTAGGCATAATGAAGAAATAATAAATAGATATGCTGCTAAATATCTTATTTTCATTATCAGTTTACCGTGAGTTCTTTTTTTACAGCCCCTTCTATTTCTGGCGCCGTCTTTCCTACTACTATGACCTGGGCAGGAGAACTTACCCTGCCTTTATAAATAGCTGTTATCTTGGATCTACCTTCGGAAAACGCGCTGATAGTCCCTTTATAGTCTATCTCTACTGCTTTAGTATTAGAGGAGGACCATTCCAATTCAGAAATTAACTCTTTAGTAAAGCTCTTATTATAAACAGCTACGGCCTTTAACGTAGCTGTGCTGCCCGAGCCCAAGACCAGCTGCGACGGCAGGATATAAATTTGCCAGGGGCTGTTATCATCCTGCGCAGGCTGTTTCGGTTTTTCCTCCTCTGCCTGCATGCTAAGCCCACCCTCCTCCATTTTATCCATCACCTTCTTTAATTCCTGTTCACTGGGGTTACTCTGCATATTCTTTAGCTGCTCTTTTAGCTCATCGGCTGCCTCAGGGCTAATTTTCTCTAATTTCTCTATCTTCTCTTTGATTGAAGATAACTCCTTACTCATGATGGATGCCTTCTGCATCTTAGCCAGGGCCTTGAATTTGTTATTAAGCTTATCCAGCTCTTCTTTTTTTACGCCCTCTTTTAATAAGGCCTCCATCTGCCTGGCTAATTTATCCTGCGCGGCCTCTAGTTTTGCTAAAGAATCAGCCTTTGATAAATCTTCTGAAGTCTTCTTCAGGTCTTCTTTTTTTTCTGGCTTAAGAGAAGACTCATTTATCATCTGCTCTATTTCTTTCAGTAAATCAGACTTACTCTTCTGCTGTAATATTTCCTGGTCTTCATTAACGGCGGATTGTATGGCTTTATTTGCCCGGTCTATCTCTTTTATAAGCTCATCCTTGGCTTCCCTGGACTCGCTCTTTGAACCTTTCTCCTGGCTCTCTGAATTAAGCTGGGCCTTAAGCGCATCCAGCTCCCTCTGGAATTCTTCGTTAGTAGAGGTATCTCTTATCTTTTCTATCATCTCTTTGAGCTTCTGCGAAGACTCAGGGCTAATTTTCTCTAATTTCTCTATCTTCTCTTTGATTGAAGATAACTCC
>JBAXNZ010000137.1:0-2861 GCA_037133515.1 bacterium | reverse complement strand
AATTACCTTAAGGGGTCTAGACGTTCTAAAGAGCGTAGAGACGATTGCCTGCGAAGATACGCGCCACACCTCCATACTGCTTAACCATTACGGAATTAAGACCCCTACCACCAGCTTCTTTCAGCATAACCGCATCACCAAGGCAGAGTACTTGCTACGCTTACTTAAGGAAGGCAAAGATGTTGCCTTGGTCTCAGATGCAGGTATGCCCGGCCTGCTTGATCCCGGCTATAACATTATCAACCTGGCGGTTAAGAACAATATAGCGATTACCGTTATTCCTGGCGCCACGGCGCTTATTAATGCCTTAGTGCTATCCGGAAAGCCGGCGCATAGATTTATCTTTGAAGGCTTCCTGCCTCCCAGGCAGGGGGCGCGGCTGAACCGGCTAAAAGAGATATTGAAAGCAAAATACACAACGGTCTTATATGAATCCTGCCACCGTATCCTGGCTACTTTAGAGGATATCCATAGCCTTAGTCCTAATAAAGCAATAGTAGTCGTTAGGGAGCTAACCAAGAAGTTTGAAGAGACTAAGCGCGGCAGTGCCGCCAGCATACTTCAGGAACTTAAGAAACAGAAGCCCCGTGGCGAGTTCGTAGTAATTATATAAAACTCCTTGACAAATTCGGTCCCAAATGTTATATTTACCTAACCTTAAATTTAACCTTTAAGCTGGTCCTGCGAGGCTGGCAAGGGGAGAAAATGAAGAGCAGGCAGTACAAACATAGACCCAACTGCAAAAAGAAAGCAGTTGGGTTTTTTATTGAGGCCACAGCTTAGCGAGCATTAGCGAAACTAAGCTGTATGGCCGAAATAATCCCTTACGGGTGCTATTAGAGATCACTCGTAAGGGAGAGGACATATAAACGCATGAAAGAAAAAGCCAAAATACTGGATAAAGAAGCATTGGGCCGCAGCCTCTTGCGTATTGCCCATGAGATTTTAGAGAAGAACAAAGGGGCAGGGGGCCTGTGTCTGGTGGGCATCAGGAACCGCGGCGCATATTTAGCGCAGCGTATTGCCGAATGCATCTTAAAAATAGACAACGCCAGCGTGCCGGTAGGGATACTCGATATCACCTTATACCGCGATGATCTTACCCTGATTGCTGCCCAGCCTGTAGTGCACAAGACCGAGATAGGCTTTGATATTACCGATAAGAATGTCGTTTTGGTAGACGATGTTTTGTATAGCGGCAGGACCATAAGGGCAGCCTTGGATGCTTTAATAGATTTAGGCAGACCCCAGACAATACAGTTGGCAGTATTAATTGACCGCGGCCACCGGGAACTTCCCATACGTGCAGATTACGTAGGCAAGAATATCCCTACCTCGTTACAGGAGACGGTTGAGGTGAGGCTTTTTGAGGTCGATGGAGTGGATGAAGTGGCCATAGTGGATAAGGTATAAACCTATGTTGTGGACGAGAAAGGATCTTCTGGGCTTAGAGGATTTAAACAAGGAGGAGCTAGAGCTCCTCCTTGACACAGCAGATTCGTTTAAAGAGGTTTCGACGCGCGGGATTAAAAAAGTCCCGGCACTCCGGGGAAAGACCGTAGTAAACCTTTTTTATGAGTCTTCTACCCGTACGCGCGTCTCCTTTGAAATAGCAGCTAAAAGATTATCCGCGGATGTGATTAATATCGCAACCGAGACCTCAAGCGTTCAAAAAGGAGAGACGCTTATTGACACCGGCACCAACATCCAGGCCCTGAAGGCCGATATCATTGTGATGCGCCATAATTACTCCGGCGCAGCAGCAATGCTGGCGCGCCACCTTAATATCAGCGTAGTCAATGCCGGAGACGGTTGGCATGAGCATCCCACGCAGGCGCTCCTAGATATATTTACTTTAAAGGAAAAGTTGGGCAGGATAGCAGGATTAAAGGTAAGCATTGTAGGCGATATCGCCCACTCCCGCGTAGCCCGTTCCAATATCTGGGGCCTGACGAAATTAGGCGCCGAAGTCACAGTCTGCGCGCCGCCGATGCTCATCCCGGTAGCAATTGAACAGATGGGGGTAGTTGTCACCCATGACATAGATGAGGCCTTAAAACATGCTGATGCGGTAAATGTGCTGCGCATGCAGTTTGAACGCGATACAGAGGGCGCTTTCCCAAGACAGCTGGAATACTTTAAGAGCTTCGGCATTACCCAGGAGAGGCTCTCCAAGGCCAAAAAAGATATTATCGTTATGCATCCTGGGCCGCTTAACCGCGGGATTGAGATTTCAAGCGAGGTAGCTGACGGCATAAACTCAGTAATCCTGGAGCAGGTCACTAATGGCATTGCCGTGAGGATGGCAGTGTTGTTTCTGGTCTCGCAAGGCCACGATAAAAAATATGAGACTATTAATTAAGGCAGGGAGGGTTATCGATCCGGCGAACAAGATAGATGCAGTAGCTGATATCTTGATAGAAGATAATAAGATCGCCCTGGTAGATAAGCAGATTAAAATAAGCACAGACCGCACAATAGAGGCCCAGGGCAAAATAGTAATGCCAGGCATCATAGATATGCATGTACATTTGCGAGAGCCTGGTAGGGAAGATAAGGAGACTGTTGCTAGCGGCACAGCCGCTGCGCTCAGAGGCGGGGTGACCACCCTCTTGGCTATGCCCAATACCATGCCCGCTATAGATAACCCGCAAATGGCTAAGTTCTTACAAGAGGTTGTCAACAAAACAGCGCACGCAGGCGTATTGCTGGCCGGGGCAATTACCAAGGACAGAGCAGGTAAAGAGCTGGTGGATATCGCGGCCCTCAAAAAAGTTGGCGTAGTTGCGCTTTCCGATGATGGTTCTTCTGTGGATTCCGACGAGCTTATGTTTATGGCGCTGAAGCGCGCAAAAAAAGAG
>JBAXNZ010000136.1:0-2867 GCA_037133515.1 bacterium | reverse complement strand
CCCTTCCGGTATAGAACTCTCTGGGGTCATAACCTAATATAGAAATATTGGCTACGTCAGAGGCAGGGCTCATCTTATCAGGAATAGTCTTTATGCGTCCAAGCGTACCGGTCTTGGCAATAAAATCCATATTTGGCTTACGCGCGACCTCTAAAGGCGTGCGTCCGTCCAATTCCTTAATCGGATAATCCGCCATACCGTCAGCAACCAAGATTATGTATTTCATTCTATCTTCCCCAAGGTTTTTAATAACCGGGTTATCAATTCCTTTTTTGTTTTTACCTTGGTTATATTATCCTTCTTATCAATTATAAAAGCGCGGTAGGGGTTAAGCTGATTGGCCACTATTATATCTGACCTGTTTTTATCGCGCGCTGATTTAGCCCTGCGTAACAATGTAAGGTCAGTTACCCCGGCCTCTAGCTTAAAGATTACTATCTTTGCCCTACTAGAGTATTCTCTTATGCAGTCGATAATCTTAGGTAGTGGTTTTAAATCCAGCCTCAATCTTCCTTTAGAGCTAAGCTTGCCCCTGGCTTCTTTTCTGGGCTTAAAATCAGATACTGCAGCAGAGTGTATTATATAATCATAGCTCCTGTCTTTTAGCTCTCTTATTATCTTGCTCCTTAATTCATCAAAGAAGGTAAAACGCACCAAGCGAACGGATTCATGCAAACAACAGGCGCTAACAGGGCCTAAAAACAAGCTTACCTTTGCCCCATTCCTGGCTAACTCTTGCGCCAGGAGTATCCCGGTCTGGCCGCTAGCTATGTTACTGATTACCCTTACCTTATCTATGGGAACCCAGGTAGGGCCGGCAGTAATCAGGATCCTTTTGTTCTTAAAATTCATTATTAATATCCGATTTCTCTGAGTATAGCTTCTAATTTAGGCCTTACTACCTTGGGTTCTTTAATGCTCTTTATTGCCCGGTCAGGGTCCTTAAGCCCATGCCCGGTCAAAATACAGACTATCTTTTGTACCTTTCCTTTATGCGCTCTTATTTTCTTAAAATAGCCGGCCCTAGAGAGCTTTAATAACCCGGCGATAGAAGCTGCTGAAGCCGGCTCTACAAAGATACCCTCTTTGGCTGCTAATAATTTATAGGCCAAAAGGATCTGGCTATCAGAGACCATATCAATCAACCCGCCTGATTCATCGCGGGCATCTTCTGCCTGCCTCCAACTTGCAGGGTTACCAATGCGTATAGCAGTAGCGATGGTCTTGGGATTCATTATGGGATGCCCTTTGACAATAGGCGCTGCGCCCTGAGCCTGGAAACCTAACATCTTAGGAAGGGATTTAATCTTTCCTTCTCTTTTATATTCTTTATAACCCTTCCAATATGCAGTGATATTTCCTGCATTACCTACAGGCATAACCTGTATATCAGGCGCCTCTCTCAGAGCGTCGCAGATTTCAAAGCTTGCGGTCTTCTGGCCCTCGATACGATAAGGGTTGAGAGAATTCACCAGTGTAATGGGATAGTTGGCAGTTATATCCTTTGCTAAATCAAGCGCTGCATCAAAATTGCCGTCTACTGCTAAAACTACTGCTCCGTGAATAAGGGCCTGGCTGAGCTTGCCCAGGGCAATAGCGCCCTTAGGGATTAATACTATGCATTTAAGCCCTGCCCTCGCTGCATAGGCTGCTGCTGAGGCTGAGGTATTTCCGGTTGAGGCGCACATAACCGCGTTTGACCCCTCCTCGCAGGCCTTAGAGATAGCCATAGTCATGCCCCTATCCTTAAAAGAACCGGTGGGGTTTAATCCCTCATACTTGAGATAAACCTTATAGCCTGGGCCTATAATCTTAGAAAGATAACCGGCATAAATTAAAGGGGTATTCCCTTCATTCAGCGTGATTATCGGGGTTTTGGCTGTCACCGGCAGGTATCTTTTATACTTAGCAATTACGCCTTGATAGTTTGTGATTTTTTTCATACTTCCTCTATCCTTATTGCTACTGATTTTTCTTTTATCGAATCCAAACGGTCTATGCTTTCTAAGGCTAAACGCAGATTCTTTTCTTTTGCCCCGTGTATCACCATTACTATCGGGACAATTTTACTCCTACGCCTCTCCTTCTGGGTTACCGAGGCAATACTGATCCCAAATTTAGAAAGGACGCCCGAGACCCTGGCCAAAACGCCCGGCCTATCCACTGCCATAAAACGTATGTAGTAACGGCTCTCAATCTCATCTATCTTGCGCAGCTTTCTTATGGATTTATCCAGGCTTATATTTAAGGTGGGTTTGAATAAGCCCGCCTGTATATTATGAGCTGCGTCTACTAGATCCGAGACTACCCCGGAGGCAGCAGATAGCTGCCCTGCGCCAGGCCCGTAAAATAAGAGGTCCCCGGCTAAATCCGAAGAGACGTAGATAGCATTAAATATGCCGTTAACCGAAGCTAGTAGATGCTCGCTGGGTATCATGGTAGGGTGCACCCTGACCTCCAGTTCCCCCGCCTCTTTTTTAGCAATAGCCAGGAGTTTTATCTCAAAGCCAAGCTCCTTGGCATAATTCACATCTGCCAGAGAGATGCGCGAAACACCCTCTATAAATATATCCTCCATGCTTACCATCCTGCCAAAACAGAGATAGACCAATAAAATCAGTTTATGCGCAGAATCCATCCCTTCAATATCTAGCGTAGGGTCTTTTTCGGCAAAGCCTTCTGCCTTGGCCTTTTTAAGCGCATGGCTAAATTCGCAATTATTACCCGACATCTGCGATAGTATAAAATTAGAGGTACCGTTGACGATGCCGAATATGCTGGAGAATCTATTGGCTATCAGGCCTTCGCGTCATGACTTTATGATGGGGATGCCAGCGCCTACTGAGGCCTCAAAATAGATGTTTTTG
>JBAXNZ010000135.1:0-2872 GCA_037133515.1 bacterium | reverse complement strand
TGGTATCCCTTCCCTTTTGATGCCCGATAACCAGTATTTTTTGCTTATCTAATTTAGCGAGCCCCGAGACAATGGCCTTATCATCAGCAAACAACCTATCGCCATGGATCTCTATGAAATCCGACATAATAAAATTGATGTAATCCAATGTGTAGGGCCTTTGGGGATGGCGGGCAAGCTGCACCCTTTGCCAGGCAGAGAGGTTAATGTATGTATCTTTCTTGAGATGCTCAAGCTTATCCTCCAGCCTCCTGACCTCGGAAGAAAGGTCTATCTTCTTATCCGAGACAAAATGCCTTAACTCCTGGATTTTTTTCTCTAATTCAACAATGGGTTTTTCGAAATCTAATCCGGCCATATTTTGATTGTTTAGTCGACGATGGTCACTTCTGTGCCAAGGGGGACGATGGTATAGACTTCCTCTGCTTCCTGATTGGCCATGCGCACGCAGCCCTGAGTAACCTGTTTTCCCAGGCTTTGGGGTTCAGTAGTGCCGTGGATGCCATAACTAGGCAGGTTTATCCCCATCCAGCGCGTACCCAGGATATTCTCCGGGCTGCCTGGAGGGACAACTGCGCCGGTTTTAAACCAGGTAGGATTCATTAATTTAGAGGTAATCTTAAAAGTTCCAACCGGAGTGGAGTTGTTTTTACCGGTAGATACAATATAGGTTTTAACTATATCCTCGTCGCTTTTAAGGATCAGGATATTCTGAGACTTATCCACGAGTATATTGAAAATAGCGGTACAGACCTTGATCTTCTTTCCCGGAGTAATTATATCGCTGCTCAAATTGTTACTCTTTTTTATCAGATCCGGGGTAGTTTTGAATTCCCGGGCAATTTTAGTTAATGTATCCCCCGGTTTTATTTCATAGGCGATACTCTTTGGCGTCAGGACCGGAGAAAATAAGAGTTTTATATTGATATCGTCTATATTCTTCTGCCAATTCATTACTTCGTTAGAGTTCGGCAGGTCATTGACTAATTTCTGATAAACAGCCTTCAAACCTAATAAATCCCTCTTGGCCTGCAAATCTTTCACCTGGCCAAGCAGTGCGCTGCCGGGTTGCTGCCCTAAGGAGCATAAACATCCTTTACCTACGGTAAAGAATAAACCCGCGATCAAAACAATCAATATTGTACCCGTTGCTATAAATATTTTCTTATTCACTTTTCCAACCTCCAAGGCCAAGCAAACCTTATCGTGCCAGCATCGCGATGAGCACTCCGAGCAAAAACCCGCCGATTACCTCAAGCGGCGTATGCCCGATAAGCTCGCGTAAACGGCCATCATGGATCTTGCCTTGCCAATAAATGTCATCGGTTATCTTATTCAATATACGCGCCTGTTTTCCTGTCGCCCGGCGCACCCCTTGGGCGTCAAACATAACTACGATAGCAAAAGAAGCGGCCAGGGCGAAATAAACACTGTCAAAACCATATTCAAACCCTGCGGCGGCAGCCAGGCATGATGCCCCCGCGGCATGGCTTGAAGGCATTCCCCCGGTCCCTACAAATAAACGGAAATCAAACCTCTTTTTCTGTACTATTCCAATACCCACCTTTATCGTCTGGGCTATTAACCAGGCGGAAAGAGTAGTAAGAAAAATCTTATTTTGACTTAACTGCAGAAATACTTCTCTCATTATTCTCTCCCCGTACAGGTATTACCTCTATCTTAATATTCGCGTTAGATGTCGGCTTACCATCTTTAAGCAGTAATCCGCGGTTACCCTTTACGCGCCTTTCTCTTTTAAGCTCCCGGATGGCTTTTTTAAGCTCGTCAACAGAACCCAGCTTCATCTTCATAGCTGCATTCTCCCGGATGAACCCCTGTTTTTCCTCTAGCAGCGCGTTATTCTCCGCTTTTACGATAGAAAGCTGGGCGCCAAGCTTCTCTATATTACCCAAGGCCATGTTTAGAGCCGAAAATGACTTATTTAGCCTTCTGCGCGCGGCCATTAAATAGCGGCTTAGGCCCATATTCTTTATATTAAGCTTCTCTACGGTATTTTTTTCTTTCTCTAGGTCTTGCAATAGGTTTTGCTTCTGGTTTTCCAGGGTAACAATGCGTTCCCTCAGGGAATTAACATATTTTAACGCAAAGAAAAGGGAACCCCCCAGCAAAAGCACGACAAGAATATTCACTACCATTCTCTTCTTCATCAGGCAATATTATATAATCAGGCATTTAAATTGCAAGCCTTTTCTTGGCTGTTTCCCCGGCTAAATATTATTCTTAAGATTTATAAGTTAGATTTTCCTGTTTCTTGTGTCTATTAAGCCTAAAGGAGGTAAATATGCTAGCCAAGGTCTTGAGTTTCGGTTTACACGGCATAGAGGCTTATCCCGTAGAGATAGAAGTGGACGTTTCCCGGGGGCTGCCAGCGGTAAACATGGTCGGTTTGCCGGATTCCGCGGTAAAAGAAAGCAAGGAGAGAGTTAAGGCGGCAATTAAGAACTCCGGGTTTGACTGGCCAGCCGAAAGGATTACCGTAAGCCTGGCCCCGTCAGGAATCAGGAAAGAAGGCGCCTGTTTTGACTTAGGGATTGCCTTAGGGATACTCGCGGCAACCGAACAGTTAGATAATACAAGATTATCCGGCTATTTTATCCTGGGAGAGATGTCCCTGGATGGCTCGCTCAAGCCAATACGGGGAGCGCTCCCAATAGCAATGGCTGCGGCAAAATTAGCGGCTAACCGGATAATCATAGCGGAGCAAAACGCCAAAGAGACAGCCATAGTCTCCGGGGTTTCGGTATTCGCGCTTAAGACATTAAGGGGATGCGTGGAATTCTTAACCGGCCCTGAGGCGCTTGCGCCTTTTAAGTTAGACCTGATAAGTTTATTACAAGAAAATAACCGCTAT
>JBAXNZ010000134.1:0-2896 GCA_037133515.1 bacterium | reverse complement strand
CGGTAGGACTTCAGATTCTGGATCTGACTATCATGGTTCGATTCCATGCGGGGCAGCCAATTTATAATGGCCATGATCTCAAGCCCTTTCTTTAAGGGCATCCAGGCCTACCAAAAGGATCATGGTCGTTCAGCTAGAATTTAATAAAAAGCCACTCCTTTTTCAAAAACCAATCGCGTTCATCTCAACGCATAATGCCTCATCTATTGAGGCATGTTTCGTTGAAATGGAGCGTGCCCTAAAAAGCGGCTATTACCTCGCCGGGTTCCTCTCATATGAAGCAGGGTATGCCTTTGAGGAGTGCCTGCGAGAGGATAGGCAACACGATATTCCTCTTATCTGCATGGGGGTATATGACTCGCCTGAGTATCTCTCGATGCAGCCTTCAGTATCTTCTTGTGAGGCCTCTCTTTTAAACCTGCGCTTAAATATCCAACAAGAAAAATACTCTGCTAATATTGCCAAGATTCGCAAACATATCGCCGATGGAGATGTCTATCAAATCACTTATTGCATAAAACTTTTGTTTGATTTTTACGGGAGCCCGTATTATCTTTACAGAAACCTATTAAAAGAACAACCTGTTCCTTATCCCGCCTACATTGAGACGGATGCGTTCCAGATTCTTTCGCTCTCCCCGGAAAAGTTCATGCAGAAGAAGGGAGAGTTTATCGTCACCAAACCCATGAAAGGGACATGGCCGCGCGCAGATACATTTGTATTGGATTTAATTGGGCGCTTACGTTTCAGCTGCGATGAGAAAAACAGAGCGGAGAATATTATGATAGCCGACCTTCTGCGTAATGACCTTGGCAGAGTAGGTTATAACGTTGCGGCGCCGCGCTTGTGTGAGATTGCAAAGTATAAGACCCTCTATCAGATGACCTCAACTGTCACTGCCTCGTTACCAGGAGAGGTATCATTGTATCGCCTTTTTAGCGCCCTTTTCCCCTCTGGCTCAGTTACTGGCGCGCCTAAGATCCGGGCAATGGAGATAATTAAAGGCCTGGAAGGAGAAGAGAGGCGTATCTACACAGGGGCGATCGGTTATATCAGCCCGCAAAAAGACCTCTTCTTTAATATTCCTATTCGCACGTTGCTCATCCGCAATGGAGTTGGAGAGATGGGTATCGGCGGAGGGATTGTCTGGGACTCGACTGCAGAAGGTGAATGGAATGAGGGGTTGCTTAAGGCTCGTTTTGTCACGGATTTATTCGGCCAGGCAGTTGAGCCTGATAGTACCTAAGTCCTTGATATTTGGGGTTTATATTGTATAATAGACTAGCTTGCGAGGATGGCGGAATGGCAGACGCGACAGTTTGAGGGGCTGTTGGGCGATGAGCCTGTGAGGGTTCAACTCCCTCTCCTCGCACTAATTTCCTATGTTGTATATTTAGAAAGGTTATTTGGCGTTGAGGCGGTCGTCTTTACGCTGGTCTTTGACGTAATTGCTACGTTCCAGTTTCTTGGCGTAGGATTTTAATTCTGCTCCGATCTCGCCTATCTGGGCCACATGCTCTATCTTCCTTACCTCATTAGTTACTATCCCGATTGAGATTGATATAAGCGGTATCTTCTGGGGATTCCCCTGGCGGTCGTGGGAAACAATATAGCCGTTTTTTCTGTCGGTTTTATTATAAAAGGAAGGAGATTTTTTTTCAAACTCAGCGATAATCTCTTTACAGATACTATCCGCGCTCTGGGGCAGGGTGACTACTACAAAGTCGTCTCCTCCGATATGCCCGATAAAATCATCGTGGTTGCCGAACCTTTGCGTGGCTTGTATAAGGATACGGGCTGTATCGCGGATGACGTCATCTCAGTGTTCAAAACCGTAGGTGTCGTTGTAGGATTTAAATTTGTCAAGGTCTACGTAACAGACTGCAAAAAGCGCCTTTTTCTCCAGCCTGCTGGTAAGTTCATTCAATATAGAGACATTACCGGGTAGCCTTGTCAGGGGGTTTGCTTCTAGGTCCCTCTCGGTCCTGCGCAGGATCATGCGGATGCGCGCCAGTAGTTCTTTTGGCTCAAAGGGTTTGACTACATAGTCGTCTGCTCCGGCATTAATACCTCCCACTTTGTCGCTGACCTCGCCCTTACCGGTTACCATGATAACCGGTATATGTCTTAATAGTATGTCTTGTTTTACCTTTAGGCATACCTGCTGGCCGTTCATCTTAGGCATGTTGTAATCCAAAAGAATCAGGTCTAGAGGCTTAGTCTGGATAATACGTATTGCCTCTTCGCCGTCACCAGCCTTTAATATTTCGTAGTTCTCCTCAGATAGGGTTATCTCTAAGACATCTAATATATCCGGGTCATCATCAACCAGCAGTATCCGCGGCTTAGACACGCGCCCCTCCTTTTATTTCATAAGCGGTAGCGTAAAACTAAAGGTGCTACCTCTACCCAGGCTACTTTCTATCCAAATCTTTCCCTTATGCGCCTCAATAATATTCTTTACCAGCGATAGGCCTAAGCCGGTCCCCTTAACCTGCTGATTTATGGCGTTATCTACGCGATAAAATTCCTGAAATAGCGACTGTATGGCGTCGGGAGGTATGCCTATGCCAGTATCGGAGATATCCACCTGGACCTCTTTGTCTTTTACCTGGGCCCTTATGGTAATTCTTCCTTTTTCCGGGGTGAATTTAACGGCGTTCCCTAAAAGATTAATAAATACGCGCTCAAGTTGTGTGCGGTCAGCCAGGACTGCTGGTAGCCTGTCCTTTAAATCCGTAACCAGCTCAACATTTTTATTCTTACACTGTATCATAATCAGGTCAGCGGTCTTAGCGACGATATCTTTTAAGTCCTGAGCATCCATCTGCATTACTGCCCTGCCCCATTCAATGCGTGCTATATCCAAGAGGCCGTTCACCATCTGCACTAGCTC
>JBAXNZ010000133.1:0-2922 GCA_037133515.1 bacterium | reverse complement strand
CTTCTTCATGTGGGTAAAATCGAACCGCAAATGGTCCTTATCGACAAGCGACCCCATTTGATGCACATGCTCGCCAAGCACCTTGCGGAGAGCGGCATGCAATAGATGCGTTGCAGTATGATTCGCCATGACGCTCCGCCTCGAATCAACGTCGATATGGGCGCTCGCCTCATCGCCTGCCAAAATCTTGCCTTTCACGACCTTACCGATATGGACGATCGAATCGCCCATCTTTTTCGCCACCTCGACATGCATAACACCCGAGGAAGTCTCTATCTTTCCGCTGTCGCCGGCCTGGCCTCCGGACTCTCCGTAAAAAGGAGTCTTATCCAGGATGATCCTGGCTTTATGGCCCTTACTAATCTTTTTGACCTGGCCATTCTCCTGCACTATCCGCAGGATCTTGGCCTTAACCTGGAGCTTTTTATAACCCAGGAAGGTTGTCTTTTTCGTACCCAGGTGCAGCTCTTTTATGTCGAAGACATCTCCTTTCATGCTGCTGCCTGCCTTAGAGCGCGTCCGCTGCTCCTTTAAATCTTTATCAAATATCTCTCGAGAAAAATCAATCCCCTGTTTATCCAGCCACTCCTTAGTTAATTCAAGCGGTATCCCGTAAGTATCGTAAAGCTGGAAAGCCTTATGCGCTGTGCCAGCCGCATCATCATTTATAAATCCTGAATCCTGGAATAATCTTTGGCTTGAATTAAGGGTAGAGATAAAGTTTTTCTCCTCTATTAAAATTATCTCGGCAATATTCTCCCTGCGCTCAATGAGCTCAGGATATGGCTTACGCATAATCTCTGAAAGCGCCGCCACTAATTTATATAAAAACGGCTGTTTGAATCCCAACTTCTTTAGATGCAGGGTGCTTTTGCGGATAAGTTTTCTCACTACATAACCGCGCTCCTCATTGGAAGGCAAAACTCCGTCATAGATAGAAAAAACAACGGCGCGGATATGATCGGCTACTGCATAAACCAATGCCTTGTTCTCTGACGCCTTGACATTTATGCACTGTAATGATATCTCATCTACCAGGGACTTAAAGAGGTCTGTTTCAAAATTATTAGCTACCCCCTGCATCACCGCAGCCAGCCTTTCCAGGCCCATCCCGGTATCAATATTCTTCTGCGGTAAGGGCTCTAAAACTCCTCCCTCCTTACGGTTGAATTGCGTAAAGACCAGGTTCCAGACTTCTAAGAATCTTCCGCAATCGCAGGCAGGCGTGCAATCGCTCTTTCCGCAGCCAAAAGAGCTGCCCTGGTCAACGAATACCTCAGAGCAAGGGCCGCAAGGGCCATTCGGGCCTTTCTCCTTTGCTTCAGAAGGCCAGAAATTTTCCTTATCGCCCAATTTGATGATCTTTTGCTCAAGGACATGTATATTTTCTTTCCAGATGCGATACGCCTCCTGGTCATTCTTGTATACAGAAACCCAAAGCCTCTCCTGGGGTATTTTCAATTCTTCGGTCAAGAATTCCCAGGCCCAGGCAATCGCCTCCTCCTTAAAATAATCTCCGAATGAAAAATTCCCCAGCATCTCAAAGAAAGTATGATGGCCAACGGTCCTTCCCACATTCTCTAGATCGCCTGTGCGCAGGCAGCGCTGAGAGCTCACAGCGCGCCGGAAATCACTAACCAGCCCCAGAAACTCTTTTTTGAATTGGTTCATCCCGGCGGGCGTAAATAATACCGTAGGGTCATCCCTGGGGACCAGTGAGTCGCTCTCTACTACTTTATGTTTTCTGGCCTTGAAGAATGCCAGGAATCTTTCTCTTAAAATATCCGCTTTCATAATTGGCTTAGTGCATCGGCAATGTTATCGGAGGAAAAACCGCGGCGGCTCAAGTATTGAAAAAGACGCCTCTTTGCTTTATATGGCTCCAGATCCTTTAATTTCTGAAACCTATCCTCGGCTATCCTTAAAACTACATCACTTTCAGAATAACTCTCCCTGATTTTAGAGAGCTGCTCATCAATTATATCTTTATCTACGCCTTTTATCTTTAGCTCTTGCTCTAGCCTAAAAAACCCTAAGGGCTTTTTAATACGTGAGGTAATCCAGAGCCTCGCAAACTCTTTGTCGTCAATGAACGCCTTTTCTTTTAGAAAATTTAAAGTCTGCTGGATTATTGTGTCTTTAAACTTTTTCCTCTTTAGGCGCTGACGAAGTTCCTCAACGCTGCGCAATCTAAACTTAAGCAAAAGAAAAGCATAGGCCCTGGCTTTCTCTACCTCTCCTGAACCCTGATTATTCACCTTCGTTTATTTTCCCAATACTATTTTCTTCCTAATCTCTTTTTCTATATCATCCTGCAACTTTGGTTTTTCTTTCAATAGCTTTATAGCCGCATCCCTGCCCTGGCCAAGTTTCTCTGCGCCGAAAGAAAGCCAAGTGCCGGATTTTTCTATTATCCCCAGATTAACTCCGGCATCCACTATACTGCCGGACTTGGAGATACCTTCATTATGCAAGATATCAAACTCACCCTCGCGAAACGGCGGGGCTACCTTGTTTTTAACTACCCTGACCCTGGTGTGGCCGCCGATAACCATATCCCCTGATTTAAGCGTAGCGATCCTCCTCACATCCAGCCGCACCGAACAGTAAAACTTCAAAGCCCTTCCTCCGGGAGTAGTTTCCGGAGAGCCAAACATCACTCCGATTTTCTCCCTGAGCTGGTTAATAAAGATCACGCAGGTGCGCGACTTACTGATAGCTGCGGTAAGTTTACGCAGGGCCTGGGACATAAGGCGGGCCTGCAAACCCATATGAGAGTCACCCATCTCTCCTTCTATCTCCGCGCGGGGAGTGAGCGCAGCTACTGAATCTATGACAATCACGTCTACGGCATTAGAGCGCACCAGGGTCTCGGTGATGTTGAGCGCCTCTTCGCCCGAAGAGGGCTGCGAGACCAGCAGA
>JBAXNZ010000132.1:0-2922 GCA_037133515.1 bacterium | reverse complement strand
TGGCCGGCCTTGTTTGTAACGGTTGCCTGCGGAGCGGTCTCTGGTTTTCATGCCCTTATTGCCAGCGGCACTACATCTAAGCAGCTTGCCAGCGAGCGCCATATCAAAAGGATAGGCTACGGGGCTATGGTTGCCGAAGGCCTGGTTGCGGTATTGGCGATTATAGCCACAGCTATTTTATTTAACCGTCAGGCGGGGTTTAGCGGGATATTAAAAAACGATACGCCTATAGGAGTTTTTGGTAAAGGCTATGGCTTGATTACTCGAGGGCTTTTAGGAGGCCACGGTAGTTTCATTGCTATAACAATACTCAGTGCCTTTATCTTGACTACGCTGGATACTGCCACCCGGATTTCGCGTTATCTTACCGAAGAGCTCTTCGGTATAAAGAGCAGGTATTTCTCCACTCTTATAATCATATTATTAAGTTTTTCCCTTGCCATTAGCGGAAAATGGAGCAGTATCTGGCCGGCGTTCGGCGCAGCGAATCAGCTGGTAGCGGCCTTGGCTTTATTCGTATTAAGTTGTTGGCTGCTCTCTAAAAACAAGCCAGCAGGCCTGACTCTCTGGGCGGCTTTTTTTATGCTTATTACTACAGTGGCGGCTTTGTTCTTGCAGGCCGGAAGATATTATCAAAATAAAGACATGGTGCTTTTTATTATCAGTTTAGTTTTAATCGCGCTTTCTGGTTTTATGTGTTGGGAGATAGTGCCAGTGGTTTTGAAAAGGAGCTATAAACATGCATAAGGGCCTAATTGTTCAGAAATTCGGCGGCTCTTCAGTGGCTAATGTAGAGCGTATCCAGAATGTCGCTAAAAGGGTGGTCAGTTATAGAAAAAACGGTTATGATTTGGTAGTGGTAGTTTCGGCCCTGGGTGATACTACCGACGAGCTCATAGAGCTGGCGTCTAAGATAAACACCGAGCCATCAGAAAGGGAGCTGGATATGCTGCTCTCAACCGGAGAGCAAATCTCAGTAGCCTTATTGGCTATGGCCATACATAAACTTGGGTTTGAAGCGATCTCTTTTACCGGTGCTCAAGTAGGGATTATTACCGATACCAGCCATACCAGGGCGCGTATTATAAGGATAAATGCCAACAGGATAAAAGAGGCTTTAAGCCAGGGTAAGATTGTAATCGTGGCGGGTTTCCAGGGCGTAAACCTAAACCAGGATATTACTACGCTGGGCAGGGGCGGCTCTGACCTGACGGCAGTGGCCCTGGCAAAAGAGTTGAGAGCGGATGAGTGCGAGATATATACCGACGTAGAGGGGGTTTATACTACTGATCCTAAGATAGAACCAAAGGCTAAGAAAATACAAGAGATTACCTATGATGAGATGTTAGAGATGGCCTCTTTAGGTGCTCAGGTAATGCAGGCGCGCTCTATAGAGGTAGCTAAAAAATTCGATGTGCCTATACATGTGCGTTCCAGTTTTAATGATCAAAAAGGTACTTTGATAATTAAGGAGGTTAAAAGAATGGAAGATCTTTTGGTGACCGGAATAACCTTAAATAAGAATGAAGCAAAGATAACCGTCTGTAATGTCCCGGACCGGCCAGGCGTGGCTGCTAGGATTTTTAAAGAGCTGGCAGAAAAAGGCGTCAGCGTAGATACGATTGTGCAGAACGTCAGCCACCTGCGCCAGACGGATATTTCTTTTACCGTAGCCAAATCTAATCTAACGAAAGCTATAAGGTTGACTAAGGCTGTGGCTAAAGTTATGGGCGCCGGAGAAGTGCTTCAGGATGAAGATATTGCCAGGGTTTCCGTAGTAGGCGTGGGGATGAAGTCCCATCCTGGGGTGGCAGCCACTATGTTTGATACGCTGGCTAAGAATAAGATCAACATTGAGATGATTTCTACCTCTGATATCAGTATATCCTGTATTATAAAAAAGAGGCTTGTTGAGACAGCGGTAAGGTCTTTACACCGAAAGTTTAATTTATCAAAATAAATGATCCCCATCGTACTTTTTCGCTCTACGAAAAAGTAGCGAAGCAATGGGGAGAATTTACCCCGCACCTAAAAAGGTGCGGGGTTATCCGCCATAATTTAAAGGAGAACTCATATGCCAGAGATAAAACTATACGATACTACCTTACGCGACGGTGCGCAGGGTGAGGGTATATCCTATTCGGTAATGGATAAGATTATCATTGCCACAGAGCTGGATCGGCTAGGGGTTCATTTTATTGAGGCAGGCTGGCCTGGCTCTAACCCCAAAGATATGGAATTTTATCAGAAGATGAATAAGTCGCGCCTGAAAAATGCCCAGCTTGTAGCCTTTGGCTCGACGCGCCGGCCCCATTCAAAGGCCAAAGATGATACTAACCTGCGCGCCTTCTTAAAATCAGGTGCCAGTTTTGTGACTATTTTCGGTAAGACCTGGGACCTACATGTGCGGGATGTGCTTAAGACCAGCCTGGATGAGAATCTGGGGATGATTAAGGATACGGTAGCCTTTTTAGTTGCAAAGGGACTGACTGTTTTTTATGATGCCGAGCATTTTTTCGTCGCATATCATGCCAATAAAGATTACAGCCTCAAGTGCCTGCAGGCAGCCCAGGATGCAGGGGCTAAGGCCATTGTGCTCTGCGATACCAACGGAGGAATGATTACTTCCAAAATATCCCGGGTTATTAGAGAAGTGCGTTCGCGTGTAAAGGTAGATTTGGGCATACATTGCCATAATGATTCCGGCCTTGCGGTAGCCAATACCCTGGCTGCAGTAGAGGCGGGTGCCGATATAGTGCAGGGAGCAATTAACGGATAAGGCGAGGGCTGCGGGGAAGTCGGCCTGGAAGCTGTAGTCGAAGCCGTCCTGGCCGGGCCAGACGTCCACGTAGGGACAGTCGAGCTGCGCCGCCCAGTCCATGACCTTCTTCACCTCGTCCACGGCGGCCTGGCGGGTGGGCG
>JBAXNZ010000131.1:0-3001 GCA_037133515.1 bacterium | reverse complement strand
GGTAACATTACCCAGCTTATCGGACATCCCAAACTGTGTAACCATGCGCCTGGCCATCTGCGTGGCCATCTCAAGGTCATTCTGCGCTCCGGTGGTAACCTCGCCTAAGTTTATCTCTTCTGAGGCCCTGCCTCCTAACATTAGCGCAATCTCGGCAACCAACTCTCTCTTTACCCAGTAATGCCTGTCTTCGAACGGCGGGGTAAAGGTATAGCCTCCTGCCAAGCCCCTGGGTATTATGGAAACCTTCTTTAACGTGTTAACCTCCGGAAGAAGCAGGGATAATAACGCGTGCCCTGATTCATGTAGCGCGGTGATCTCTTTTTCCCTTTTAGATATGATATGGCTCTTCTTCTCGGGCCCCATCAACACCCTTTCTACTGATTTCTCAAAATCGACCATCTCCACAGCCTCTTTGCTGTACCTGGCAGCCAGGAGCGCTGCCTCATTGCATAGATTTGCAATATCCGCTCCGGAAAAACCCGGAGTTTGGCTGGCAATAGACTTTAAATCTACTGAGGGTAGAAGTTTAATCTTACGCGTATGAACCTTTAATATCTCCTCCCTGCCTTTAATATCCGGAAAATTCACCACGATATTACGGTCAAACCTCCCCGGCCTAAGCAGCGCGGGGTCTAAGGTATCCGGCCTATTGGTAGCAGCAACAAGTATCAGGCCCTGTTCTGTCGCAAAACCGTCCATCTCAACCAGGAGCGCATTAAGGGTCTGTTCCCTCTCATCATGGCCTCCGCCGATACCGGAAAAACGCAAGCGGCCTACCGCATCTATCTCATCAATAAAAATTATCGCTCCCTTACCTGATGTCTTGGCAGCGCGCCTGCCCTGGTCAAAAAGGTCACGCACCCTGGATGCCCCTACTCCCACAAACATCTCTACAAAATCTGAGCCGCTGATAGAGAAAAAAGGCACGCCCGCCTCTCCTGCTACAGCCTTGGCAATCAAGGTTTTTCCGCAGCCTGGAGGACCAACTAATAAAACCCCCTTGGGAATCTTACCTCCCAGCTTTTGAAATTTCTTAGGATCCTTCAAAAATTCAATGACCTCCTGCAACTCCTCCTTAGCCTCATCTACGCCTGCTACATCATTAAAAGTAACCTTCTCTCCTTCTTTATCGCTGTGGATCTTTGGCCTCATCTTTCCGAAGGACATAATGCGGTTCCCCAGCTGTTCGCCGCGGTGAGCCATCATCCACCAGAAGAATATTAATAAAACCACCGGCCCCAAAGAATAAAAAAGGTTTGCCCATAAGGTGCGCGCGGGCTTAACTTCAAAGCGCCGCAGATTGGAGCGCATCAGATTAAGTAATTCCTGGTCGTTATCCGGGATATTCACAAAAAACTTAAGGCCGTCGCTTAACTCTCCCTCCAGTAAGATCTCTCTCTTTGTCACTGACTTAATCTTCTCTGGGGAATCTTTGAGGGTCTTATAAAATTCACCATAAGTCATCTCTTTCGGAACACCATTCATGGAAACATTCACCGAACTGATCAGGAGATAGAATACAATGATCCCAAAGAGCCAGAACCAGGGGAAACGCCTGAATATGTTGTTTTTGTTAGGTTTAGGAATATTATCACCTGCCATTTTATGACTTCCTTTCATAGTTAACTATAGCCAAATAATTAGGTTATAAAATCAGCTAGAATTTTTATTATATATTTAAATGCCTATAAAATCAAGTATTTCTTAATGTTTTCTGCGATAGATTAAGAGGGAATTCTTCTTCTTAACCACGGAGATGTTTTTAGGCAGGTCGACTATAGAGCCGAGCGGACGGCTCAAAATCAGTTCTTCTATCTCTTTGATATGCTGGAAGTTTAGCCTACGCGTATCACCAGCTAAACGGGCGACTTGCGCGCGCAGAATGAGCCTCTGTATCGAAGGATGCAGCTTAAGCAGTCTATCTATATAAACCTTCTTGCCTATACGCTTATTTGCGGCATTAGCCTGTCGGCTCAAATAATCGTAATCGAGGGCAATGCTAGAAGCCATATTCCCCAATACCTCCTTGATATTCTTATTGTATTTCTTCTCAAGGAGGGGCAGGAGGCTGTTGCGCAGCTTATTTCTAAAATGGATATTCAGAAAATTTGTTTTATCTATGCGCGGCTTAATCTTTTTTCTCTTTAGGAAAGCCTCTATATCAGAGCGCCTGGTTTCAATAAGTGGCCTGATAATAGTAAACCCGGAAATATCCTTTTTAGGTAAGATTCCCGATAATCCGTACAGGCCAGCACCGCGCAGGATGCGCATAAGTATAGTCTCAGCCTGATCATCAAAGTTATGCGCTAAGGCAATCTTACGCGTCTTGTTAACCCTGGCTACCCTAAATAGAAAACCCAAACGAACATTGCGCGCGATCTCCTCCGGAGAGCCGCGCTTAGCTAAGGCAGCAACATTGATAGCAGCTGAAGTTACGGGGAGCCTTAACTTTCGAGCCACCGCCTCCACAAAATCCCTGTCTTTTGAGGAACCTTTCCTTAACATATGGTCTAGATGGGCGATATGCAGGCTAATCTTTAAATCTTGCCTCAGGCTATTTAATAAATACAGCAGGGCTACTGAATCCGGCCCTCCGGATACGCCTACTATTATCTTATCTTTATGATTAATCAGGCCATATCTTTTTATGGTGTCTTTTACTTTATCTATAATCATTTTTATTTAGTTTAACTCAAGGGCTGATTGATAATTATGTCGTAATACCTGATTATTGAGCGCAGGGAATTAACTAATTGTATCCCCAGAATAATACTGACAATGGCGGTAATGATGGTAATGTTGACTTTTCTTCTTTGGCTGATATGAGGATTTAACCAAAGGAAAGGCAAGGCAAACGGCCCTATGGAGACAAAAAGCATAATTAGTGCTGTAGTCTTAAAATACCATTTTTCTGCCACAATAACACTGACTTAGAAATAGCTGGTGGCGGCGGCTGGTCCCGCTGCGCAGGACTGCGCCTGATATAAGTAAAGTGGCG
>JBAXNZ010000130.1:0-3007 GCA_037133515.1 bacterium | reverse complement strand
TATCTCTGCTTACGACCTGATAAATAATCTTAATGAAGAAGAGATCTCGGATATGCTTTGGTCTTTCGGGCAGGAGAGGTGGCATAATCGCATCGCCCATCTTTTGGTTAAAGAAAGGCAGAGGTATCCTATTGCCACTACCCTGCAGTTAAGCAAGATCGTGACTATGGCTATCCCACAGCGCTACAGGTATTACCGCATACATCCTGCTACCAGGACCTTCCAGGCCGTACGTATAGCCGTAAATAGGGATCTGGAAAACTTAAAAGTAGCCTTGGCAAAGGCTCTAGAGTCGCTCGTTAAATCTGGCCGTTTGTGCGTAATCTCTTTTCATTCTCTTGAGGATAGATTAGTAAAATGGGGTTTGCGCGAGTTAGCCTCTATGGGCAAGGCCGAGATTATCACTGCCAAGCCTTTGGTCCCTGGAGAAGATGAAGCAAGGAATAATCCCTCCAGCCGTAGCGCAAAGCTTAGGGTTGCTGAAAGGATTGCGGAATGAGGCTTTCAAGATTTTTGGCCCTAATTTTCATTATTACCTCTTTTTCCCTCCTCTATGTCTGGCAACAGACAGAAATATTCTGCCTGGCTTATATAGACCAAAGTAATTTTACAACTTTCCAGGATTTGCTTGATAAGAACACCGTATTAAGATACAATATGGGCAAGAATACCTCTTTGGTGCGTATCGCAAGCAAGGTAGATGAGGGCTTGGCCTTTCAGATGCCGCAGGGTTATCATCTGGTAAGATTAACCGGTACAAAGGATAATCTAAGGCTGGTTAAGCAGGCACCTAAAAGAGAAAGTCTGGCATTCCGTCTCTTTGGCATCAAAAGACAGGCCGAAGCAAAAACAATCAATCCTTAACTCTAGCCACCAAGGCATTAAACTTATCTAATTGTGTATATAAGTAATTATCGCCGCAGAGTTGAAGCGGTATTTTTATTATTTATCATTTTTTTAATCTTTTGTAGCGCCCGCCTTTTCTTTATCCAGTTATTCCGTTCAAATTATCTTTCCGGGATAGCGCAAAAACAGCATAATCTTTTTATCGAGCTGGAGCCGCGACGCGGGACTATTTATGACGCCCGCCTTAAACCGCAGGCAGTAAATATGTCGGCGGATTCTCTTTACGCCTGCCCAAATGAAATTCCCGATAAAGATAAGGAAGCGCTGATAAACAAAATAGCTCCTATATTGAGCCTAGACCGCGCTTATCTTAAGGATAGGCTATATCGTAAAAAGTCTTTTATCTGGCTAGCCAGAAAAATCAATCCCCAGCAAAGCCAGGCAATAAGAATATTAAAACTTAAAGGTCTGGGCTTTATTAAAGAAAGCAAGCGCTCTTATCCTAACGGATACCTGGCGAGCCACATCTTTGGTTTTGCCGGTTTAGACAATAAGGGCCTGGATGGCCTTGAGCTTTATTATGATGGATACCTTAAGGGCCAGCCCGGATGGGCTTTGTTTCTTAGGGATGCGCGCCAGAAGAGGCTGGATGTTTGGGAGAAAACAGTTCTTCCTAAAGACGGTTACAATCTGGTCCTGACTATTGACGAGGTAATTCAATATATCGCAGAGAGAGAGCTGGATAAGGCCCTTAAGTCTTTTCATGCTAAGGCCGCCAGCATAGTAGTGATGAATCCACGCACCGGTGCGATCCTTGCCTTAGCTAACAGGCCTACCTATGATTTAAACGAGTCGGCCAGTGCCACTGTAAATCAGCTGCGCAATCACGCCATCTGTGATTTATTTGAGCCTGGCTCTGTATTTAAGATAGTTACGCTCTGTGCAGCATTAGAGGAGAAGAGGGTATCCGAAGAGGATAAATTTTTCTGCGAAAATGGCGTTTACCGCGTGGCCACGCATCTGTTGCATGACCATCGTGCGCACGGCTGGCTCACATTTAGAGAGGTTATTGAGCAATCAAGTAATATCGGCACCACTAAAGTAGCCCAGATATTAGGGATAAATACCATCTATAAATATATAAAGTTATTTGGTTTTGGAGCTAAGCTGGGTATAGACTTGCCTGGTGAGGCAGTGGGTATTATTAGGGAGCCGCGTCTTTGGTCAAAGATATCTATTGCCGCCGTACCGATAGGTCAGGAGGTAGGCGTGACTACGCTGCAGTTGGCCAGCGCCATATCCGTGATTGCTAACGGCGGGGAATTGATGAAGCCTTATCTGGTCAGCGAGATAAGAGATAAATACGAACAGACGATTAAGGCCTTTGCGCCCGTACTTATACGCAAGGTTATCTCCGGCGATACTGCAGCCAGGGCGCGTAAAGTACTCACGGGAGCAGTTGAGAATGGTACGGGAAAATTGGCTAAGGTGCCTGGATTCAGTTCTGCCGGCAAAACCGGTACCGCGCAGAAATTAGAACCGGATGGCACCTATTCGCATAATAAGTTTATCGCTTCTTTTATCGGTTTTGCGCCAGCGCAGGATCCGCTGATCGCCATAGCAGTCTGCTTTGATGAGCCGCGCCCTTATTATTTCGGAGGCGTAGTGGCTGCGCCAGTATTTAAAAATGTAGCCAGGGATACCGTAAGCTACCTTATGGGGATGCAGCCGTTAAATGCAAACCTCCTGGAGTCAAATGAGGTTAATAGAAATAATTGAGAAGCTAGAAAATCATTCTATTGAAAATGAGCTACGAGACTTTGAAGTCAAGGGGATAAGCTGCAATTCAAAGAGTGTATCTTACGGTTTCATTTTTGTGGCTATAAAAGGCACGCATATAGACGCAGATAAGTTTATCCCCGAGGCAATAGCAAAAGGGGCAGGGGCAGTCATAATACAGGATGGCGCTCATGAGTCTGTCAAGATAAGTGAATATTATAACCAGGCGGTATTTATAAAAGTCGCAGATACTCGCAGGGCGCTGGCTGTTTTAGCTGCTGAATTTTGGGCGCATCCTTCTTTGAGGTTACATGTTGTTGGAATTACCGGCACAAACGGCAAGACTACTACTGCCTTTTTAATAAGAAATATATTTCAGGCA
>JBAXNZ010000129.1:0-3021 GCA_037133515.1 bacterium | reverse complement strand
ATACCAGCGATAGCGATTATTATTACTGGAATACCGGCTTCTTTAATTATGCCACTGATGGCTGGAATGAGCTGGCCTTAAACAGGAGCAACTTCCTGGCTGCAGGTGCTCCTGACTGGTCAAGGATTACTGCGGTTGAGGTACGCGTGAAGGCTGTCCTCGGTACGACGCTGACAGTGACCTTCGATGAATTGGCGACACTTCCTGAAGTCTTACCCAGAGGCATAGTGATTATTACCAATGATGATCTCAATAGTGTTCAGATGTACGATACCTTTGGCCAGGAATTGATCGCTCATGATATGCCTGCCTCTCTTTTTGTTGACCATAAGGCGCTGGGTGCCGGAGGGGCAATAAGCGTTGAAGATATGAGGCTGTTGCAGGATACCTATGGCTGGGATATTGCTAATCACTCCTGGACGCATTCTGACTTTACGGTTCTCTCTACCGAAGAACGCATCACCGATATCACCCAGATGTCCGCTTGGATGTGGGAGAACGGTTTCAGGGCCTGGGATATATTTGCTTATCCATTAGGGCACTATGATGCTGATACTATTCGCGACATATCCCCCTATTTGACAGTAGCAAGAGGGGTCTCTGGCAGGAATGATACCTCTTATCTTGTCGAGCCTTACCGCATGAGCGCACGGCCGGTGGACCTGGATACCTCTTTAGTTACCACGCAGGGATGGGTAGATAGCGCAGCCCAAAATAACGAAGTCTTAATATTGACCTTCCATAGCATCACTGATAATCCGGTTGCGGGAGATGATCTCTCCTGGGCTACTGGAGATTTTAGTGCGCTACTTGATTACATCGCCGCAAGCGATGTAGAGGTCATGACTATGTCTGAGTATCTTGCCAGGTACGCGCAGTATGACCCGCATGGGACATACGCGCCAGTTGAGGCTTCAGGCCAAGCGCAGGGCTTTGCCCTTACGGCTGATTATAGCTGGCAGCTTCCGCAAAGCTGGGATATAGACCGTAACGGACACGGCGCCTGGCCCAATGTTCAGAATGCCCTCTCTATAGATTCACCCGGCATAGGTTATTCTGCTTTGGTTGATGCGCGCTATCAAAACAGATACGTTATCCAGGGAATGATTGATGTTGATGAATATTCTGCCGGACAGATCGGCTTATTTATCGAAGAGGGGACGCTAGCAGATGGTATCTTTACTCCTATCCGCCAGATCCCCGTGGAGATCAGGACTGACCGGAGCCTGGTTTATGTGACTGATGACTATGTAGTCAATAATCCGCAGGTCAACGCGGCACGCCTGGTAATTCAAGTTACGCAAGGCAGCGAACTGCATGCCTATATTGATGATTTGCGTTTCTCGCGTATCAGAGAACCTTATGCCTTTACGTTAGAGAGGCCGCGCGTGGTCTTTAGGTTTGATGACGGCTTTGATGATCAGTATGTAGGAGCGCAGTTCCTACAGCAGTACGGCTTTCCGGCAGTGATTAATATTGCCACTGATAGGGTCGGAAGAGTAGGGTATATGGATTGGCAGAGTATTCTTGAGCTGGATTCCCTAGGTGTACAGATCGGCTCCCATACCCGCAGCCACGATTATTTTAATAATGCTAGCCAAGCTGAATGGTATGACGAGATAGTCGGCGCTAAGGGAGACCTGGAGGTGCATGGTGTAGAGGTGGATACCTTTGCTTCTCCAAGGCTGGAACATAGCTATTGGTCAGATTCTATTATATTAAGACACTATGCATCTTATCAAGGCGGAGAAGGCGGAGAAGGACAGGGGATTAATGTTTTTCCGTATAATCCCTACAATTTAAGGTCTAGGGTTGTCTCTAATGCTACCTCTCCTCTAACCGTGATGGCCTGGATCGATGAGGCGATTAGGAATAATCAGACCCTGGTTCTTATTTATCATAAGTTTAATGATAATCCGCAGTACGACACTGAAGTCAGGTTTGCTGATTTTAGCGCTGTGGTTGAATATGTAGATTCAAGGAGCGGCGATATAGATGTAACTACAGTCGATGCCTTCCTTACCGAGCAGGATAACGCGTTGGTTAACCTGCTACCTAATTCATCTTTTGGAGATGTAGTTATTGCTCCTGAGCCAACGCTGCCTGAGATTACCTCTGCAGATGAAATCGTGCGGCCTTCTAGCAGCGGCTTAGATGTTTTCTTCGAGCGCTTTACCTTCAGGGGGGAGAATAGCATATGGATAGTTGGAGTAAAGAGCGATTATTTGTTTAGATTGGTAGTTACGTCTTACAGCATTCTTTCCGGCCTCTACATCTTTAGCAGGCTCTTACAGGCATCTTTCTACCGCGCTCCTAAATCGCGCAAATACTATCCTTATATTACTGTTATCACCCCAGCATATAACGAAGGCGCAGCAGTAAAGAATTCTATACTGCGCACTTTTGGTACCGGTTATCCGATGGAGCGGGTCAGTGTTGTGGCGATTAACGATGGTTCACGTGATAACACGCTAGAGTACATTCAGGAAGCAGCCCAGCTCTATCCGGATAATGTCATCGTTATCAACTTCACTGAAAACTGCGGTAAGCGCGAGGGTATGTATGCTGGTATGCAGGTTGCCTCTGCCTTAAGCCTGGCCCGTAAACAAGGCGTAAGAAGCATAGAGGAGACAGAGGTAATTCTTCGTGACCTGGAAGCAAAGGTCAAGGGAGCACTGAAGGCCTCAGCCGCCCAGGCGATTGTTGAGGCCACGCGCCGGGAATTAGCGCGGATGCTCACTCAGGATATAAACGCCAAAGATGCGCCTGTGAATTTGGTGATACCTAAAGGCATGGAGGAGTATTTCGTCAATCCTTCAAAGCTTCCCGAAGATGCGCTGGGGCTCCAGGAAGACGCGGTAGTCTTTGTTGACTCCGACAGCTACCTTCGCCCCAACGCAATCTACAATGTCGTTCAGCCGCTCTACGACCGTAAGATTGGGGCAGTGGCAGGGCATGCCGATATCCATAATCCTACCCGCGATCTTCTGACTGCTATGCAGGCAATCACCTATTTTACGA
>JBAXNZ010000128.1:0-3023 GCA_037133515.1 bacterium | reverse complement strand
AGCCGGCCATCCCTTATTATGAAGAGGTAAAAGATAAAGTTAAGGACAATTTTATTAGAGAACAGGCCGAGGACCTGGCCAAGAAAAAGATAGAAAACTGTCTTAAGAAATTGAAGGAGGAATACAAAATACACCCCAAGGTGGTTAATCTGGAAAAAACCGCTAAGAACTTTGGCTTAAAAACAAGCTCCACCGACCTTTTTAAATACGGCAGCTATATAGAAGGCGTAGGTGCCTCCGATACCTTCTGGACAATAGCGCAGAATTTAAAGGAAAACGAATTCAGCGACGTGATTTATATGCCTTCCGGTTTTTATATTATACGATTAAAATCCAGGGTAGCGGTAGATGAGAATAAGTTTAATGCGGAAAAGATAGAGTTTAGCGAAAAACTGCTCACTCAGAAGAAGACAGAGGCTTTTTACGGTTTTGTACTCGAACTTAAGAAAAAGGCTCAGTTATTTTAATACTAAGATACCTTGATGCTATTGACCGGGCACTGTTCAGCTACTTCTTTTAAGTCATGCACGCCGCAGACCTGAGCCTTAACATGAGCAATACCGTCACCCTGCACCTGAAAAACCTCAGGACAGGACTGTTCGCACAAACCGCAACCTACGCAAGTAGAGGCATCCACGCTTACCTTAGACATTGACACCCTCCTAAAATAAGGGACCGTTTCCCTTTTTCGATCCCTTATTGTTATCTCTCCAATAAGTTCTCAAATATCTCTTCGTGCTCCACCTCTTCAGACAGGATATGCGTTACCAGCTGATATGTAACATTATCCTTACCGAATGCTTTTTTAGCAATCTTATTATAAACCTCTATTGCCCCCGCTTCTGACTCGGTGACTATGCGGATTATCCTGTTTAAATCTGCGCTGTTCTTGGGAGGCATCATATAAGGCGCATTTGCATTCTTCTCCAGCTCCATGGGGTTAGCGATAGGTAAACCGCCCAACTTTATAATCAGGTCTGCTACCTCTTGCGCATGCTCCAGCTCATCCTTGGCAAGCTTGTTTAGAAACTCACTAATATCTTCATAGCCCCTGCCTGATACGGTTTGCGCCATATACCAGTAAAGATAAAATGCCAACCACTCGTCAGCATATGCCTTATTGAGATCCTTGACCAGGTCCTTTAAACTCAACTCCACAATCGCCCTTGCCTGTTTACCCATGGCAACCCCCTTTTTTAGCTACCTGCCGGCTCTTGCGCCTTCAGGTTATATTTCTTGATATTATTATCCGCAATCTCTTGTATCTTAGCGAGCTCTTGCGGGTTATTTAAGAGATGCTTGAACCTGCCTTGGACTTTAAGATACTCCTGGACCGGCTTAGGCTGGATCTGACGCACCCCTGTAAGTTTTCCGTATTCATATTCGATCAAGGGATAAAGCCCGGTATCTACTGCGAGTTTGCCTACTTGAATAGTAAGCGCTGGCTCGTGACGCCATCCCAAAGGACAAGGCACGTGTATCTGCAAATACTTAGGCCCTTTAGTTGCTATTGCCTTTTTTACCTTGCGTTGCAAATCCTGCGTTAATCCCACTGAACAGGTAGCTACATAAGGGATGCCGTGTGCCATGGCAATCTCAGGCATAGGTTTTTTAGGACGGATATTCCCGAAGGATCGAGCGCCCAAAGGACTGGTGGTGGTATTACTGTCAAAAGGAGTCAGGCCGCTACGCTGTATGCCGGTATTCATATAGGCCTCATTATCGTAGCAGACATAGAGGATATCGTGGCCGCGCTCAAGCATTCCGGATAATGCCTGTAATCCTATATCCGCGGTCCCGCCGTCTCCTGCCTGGGCAATTACGTTAACGCTATCCTTCTTACCCAGATATTTAAGGGCGCCTTCAACGCCTGATGCTACTGCAGCAGCATTTTCAAATAAAGAATGTATCCAGGGCACACCCCAGGCAGTCTCCGGATATTTAGTAGAGAAGACCTCAAGGCATCCCGTATTATTTACAACGATAGTGTTAGCTCCGGCTGCCTCAATTACCAGGCGCGCAGCCAAGGACTGGCCGCAACCTGCGCAGGCAGTATGCCCGGGGGCAAACAAATGTTCATTACTCATAGCTCTCCCTTAACAACTCCGGCTTCAAATCAATGAATTCGCAGGCCCTCTCCTTGTTGGTCAAAAGGCTGAATACCTCTTTTATCGAATCCTTGGTAATATCGCGGCCTCCAAGGCCGGCTACAAAACTGCTTATTATTTTGGGGGCCTTCTTCTTACCAAAGAACGCTGCCTTTATCTCCGCTGCCAGAGGCGCATAAGAGCCCAACGAGACAGATTTATCCAGTATCGCTACCTTGGGTATATCTTTTAAGGCATCGAAGACCGCGACAGCAGGAAAAGGCCTAAAGGAGGTAATCTTAACTAAGCCTACTTTTTTACCCTTGGCACGCAGTTCATCCACCACTTCCTTAATTGTGCCGCAGACAGAACCCATGGATACAATTATACGCTCCGCATCTTTAGTGCGGTACTCTTCAAGCAAACCATTATAATTACGGCCGAAGACTTTGGCAAATTCAGCAGTAACCTTGGGGATAAAAGTCAGGGCGTCCTTCATGGTATCATGGATAGCGTAGCGGGTCTCCATATAATAATCCGGGTCAGCCAAAAGCCCCATGCTGATGGGATTTTCTACATCCAGCTTATACAGCGGCTTATAGACAGGTAAAAATTTATCCACCTGCTCCTGCGTGGGCATATCTACAACCTCTATGCCATGGGTAAGGATAAAACCGTCCATGCAGACCATCACCGGAAGCATCATGGACTTGTCTTCGCTTATTCTATAGCCGATCAAATGCAGGTCAGCTGCCTCCTGTATATCTTCGGCATAAAGCTGGATCCAGCCGCTGTCTCTAAGCGATACGGAATCCTGCTGGTCATTCCAGATATTGATGGGCGCAGATATCGCGCGATTGGCGCAGGTCAAAACTAAGGGCAGGCGCATACCGGCGATATTAAAGATAACCTCCGCCATATAAAAAAGACCTTGCG
>JBAXNZ010000127.1:0-3067 GCA_037133515.1 bacterium | reverse complement strand
GCTCCCAGGTCAGCAATAATATGCAGGCTTATATCTTTAGCAAATACGCACCTAGGGAGCTTGCCTTTAACTACTTTCTTAAAAGTTTGCGGGACCTTAAACCAATTATTGCCGTGAGCTAAGGCCAAGCTTCGATCAGTCGAACCTACACCAGTTGAAAATACGCATATTGCACCGTAAGTGCAGGTATGTGAATCTGCGCCCAACACCAGGTCTCCGGGGAGTATTGCCCCTGATTCAGGTATAACCTGATGGCAAACCCCGCAACCGATATCGTAGAGTTGTGTGTGATAATCTAAAGCAAAGGTGCGCATCTTCTTATGCACCTTGGAGACGCCTTCGCTGGGAGAAGGCGCGCTATGGTCAATAACCATGCAAAATTTGGTCTTTAGCTTATCTGCGCCTAACTCTTTTATTCTGTCAATTATAATAGAAGAGGTGCCGTCTTGTCCAAAGGCAAAATCCACCTTGCAGAGAGCAAAATCACCCGCACTTAAATCTCTGCCTGCGTGTTTACTTAGTATCTTTTCCGCGATGGTTTTGCCCATTAAAGCCTATTCACCCACTCCTCTATCCTATCCATGCCCTTTTTCAATTCCTCGATGCCGGTGGCAAAGCTTATGCGCACATAGTCATCCCTGCCGAACCCATCTCCGGGAATAACAGCCACAGAGGCTTCATCAAGCAGCCTGTTGGCGAAGGCCAAAGAATCGAGCTTGGTATCTTTGATTCCGCAGAATATATAAAAAGCGCCCTGCGGCAAGACAAAACTCATCTTTTTAATTGCTTTGAGCCTCTCTACTACATAATCCCTTCTCTTCTGGAATTCTAGGGCCATGGAGACAGGGAAGTCATCTGGCGAGCTCAGGGCTGCTACTGCTGCCTTCTGGGCTATTGAATTAGGGTTAGAAGTTGAATGATCTTGCAGCTTGGAAATAGCCTCAATTATATATTCCGGAGCAGCCAGATATCCTATACGCCAGCCGGTCATAGAATAACTTTTGGATAAACCGTTAACAGTAATCGTCAGGCCATAGATATCCTTATCCAGACTTGCCAGGGAAACATGTTTTAATCCGTCGTAGATGATCTTCTCGTATATCTCGTCGCTGATAACGAATATTTTTTTCTCTACGCAAATCTTCGCTATTTGTTTCAGTTCATCTTCGTTATAGACGCATCCGGTAGGATTAGAAGGGCTATTTAAGATAAGCGCTTTGGTTTTCTTAGTTATATGTTTATGCAGGTCCTCTGGCTTGATCTTGAAATTATTCTCAGGGGCTGTCTTTATAAATCGTGCCACCCCTTCAAAAACTCTAACCATCTCCGGATAACTCACCCAGTAGGGTGAAGGTATCAATACCTCATCTGCCTTATTGAGCAGCGCGGCTAATACGTTAAAGATGCTATGCTTTGCCCCGCAGGAGACTACTACCTGGCGAGGCTCGTAAACCAGCGAGTTATCTCTCTTAAATTTTTCACAGATGAGGGTTTTTAATTCCGGAATACCGGTGGTAGGGGTGTATTTTGTAAAGCCTGATTTTATCGCGGCAATTGCCGCTTCTTTAATAAAATCCGGGGTATCTACATCTGGCTCGCCTGCGGCTAAGGTAACCACATCGCGGCCTTCGCTTTTAAACTTTTTAGCCTTTGAGGTAATAGCGAGCGTCGAGGAAGGATTTATATTTTTTAGGCGTTCGGCCAACCGCGTATCAATTAACATCGAGGTATCTTAAAAGATTAAGGGGAACCTCTTTCTTTCTTAAATATACTTCTTAGGCCCCCAAGAAATTTTTTGGGCGACACTTTTTTGGGAACGGGCGGCTTTTCTGTTTTTTCCTCCTGGGCAGGCTTGTCGTTTACTGGCCCTGCTTCAGGTTGCGTCTCTTTCAGAGCCTTTTTAGGGTGCTTGCGCTCCTTCTTTTTTATCTCCACCAGTTCCAAGATTACTAGTGACGCGTTATCTCCGCGCCGAGGCCCCAAGTTAAGCACCCGGGTATAACCGCCTGTTCTTTTATCAAAACGTGGGCCAATATCGCTAAAAAGCATGCTTACCAATCTGTGATCCTGTAGTATTTTAAAGGCCCGCCTGCGGCTGGACAAGGTATTCTCCTTAGCAAGTGAAATCAATTGATCGACAAGCGGCTTGACAGCCATAGCCCTTGCTTTAGTAGTACGGATACTCTGATATATAAGCAAGCTCCTGGCAAGGCCCTTTAGTGTTGCTCTGCGCCAGGCACCGAAACGTCCTAACTGCAATCTCTTTTTTGCGTGTCTCATTTCTTCTAACCCTTAATGTATTTAGCTTATGCCTTCTTTAATTTTTTTGTATCTATCTGCATACCCAGATTCAATCCCATCCCAACTAAGAGCTCTTTGATCTCGGTAAGCGACTTCTTTCCGAAATTCTTAAAACCCAGCATTTCATCCTCTGTCTTCTTGACCAGCTCTGCCATGCTCTTAATGTTTGCTTCCCTTAAACAGTTGGAACTTCTTACCGATAACTCCAGCTCCGAAATAGGGAGCTTCAACTTCTCGTATAGCGCCGCCTCTTCCTTTGTCATCTCCGGCTCTTCTTCTGTTTCTTCCGGTAGCTGTCCGAAGTTTACGAAGATATCCAAGTGCCTCTGATGTATGTTAGAGGCGTAGAGCAGGGCGTCTTTCGGGGTAATTGCGCCGTTAGTCCAGATCTCCAACACCAATTTATCGTAATCCGTCCTTTGGCCGACGCGGGTATTCTCAACGGAAAAGTTAACCTTTTTTACCGGAGTAAAGATGGAATCTATGGGGATTACACCGGCCACAGCATCTTCCTTCTTATTTAATTCTGCCGGGACATAACCCCTGCCCCTGGCAACCTCCATCTCCATATTAAACTTAGTATCTTTGGTTAAGGTCGCAATGTGAAGCTGGGGGTTGATTATCTCTATGGTATCATCCGCCTCTATATCTTTAGCTATTACCGCACCCTTACTATCCTTTTTTATGTAGATAGTCTTGGGGATTTTAGAATGCGAATTTAGAATGAGGCTCTTTATATTGAGGATGATTTAATTAACATCCTCTA
>JBAXNZ010000126.1:0-3072 GCA_037133515.1 bacterium | reverse complement strand
ATCTTGTTCTTCTCTACTATCAGGCGTAGTTCCTCGGCCACGCTAGCAGCCTTCTTCTTATCCATCCGGGGCAGTATTACGCAGAATTCCTCTCCTCCGAAACGGCTTACGATGGGACCTAGGCCTTTTAAAAATTCACAGATGCTTAAACTTAAACCTTTGAGCACTATATCGCCTGCGGTATGGCCGAATTTGTCGTTATAATCTTTAAAATAATCTATATCCAGCATGAGCAGCGAAAAAGATACCTTTTGGCGGATACTCCTTTTGCATTCTTCTTTTAAGCGCTCCAGAAAATAACCTTTAGTATAAAGCGAGGTCAAGCCGTCATGTATTGCCAGGTTCTGCGTCTTATTAAATAGCTCTCCATTCTCAATAGCAATAGAGCCCATGTCGCATATTGTCACCAAAAGCCGCAGGTCATCCTGGGCATAAGCCTTAGCCTCGGGATTATCAAGCCTCAGTACTCCTAAAAATTTATGATCGCTTATAAGCGGGGCGCCTATAAAAGAGGCGATGGGCCTGGAATCCTGGCCCTTTAGCTTCTCCAGGTCAAAACGAAAATCGCGCCTAGCATCCTCTATGAACAAAGGACTCGCATGCCTTATAATCCAGGAGTCAAATATATCGCCTTTCTTGGCCTTAATCACCAATTTCTTATCCTCTTTCCTGGTCTTTACTATACTAAGTTCATTATTCTGAGGGTCCACAAAATAAAGTATGCAGGTGCCCTTATTATTGGCAATAAGCGAGAAGGCTATAGAGGTAAGGCTATTGGCTATGGAGTCTAAGCTCAGGTCGCGGTTTATGTTTTCAATGATCTCTTTTAAGCTATGGTAACGCCTGATCTTCTCCTGCAGCACAATCTTATTATTGGAGGCCTTTGAGTTTTGGTCGGTGATTATATTGATCTTCTCCTCTAACTGTTCGCTCTCCAGCTCCAGATAGTGCTTTTTGTCGGCATTCTTTTTGAACAGATAATAAAGAATACCGAAATTAACCAGATAAAATATAGGCAGCAGCCAGAAGAGACGTACTCCTAGATGAAAGGTAATATATGCGGGGAGAAAACAATAGAGGAACAGAAAGGAGATAGCTGCAATCGCTATCCTGCCGGGCAGGGCTTCCCCTAGCGAAAGAATAAAATCTTTAAATTTATATGATGGTTTCTTCGGTATCTTTATCAAAGAAATGCACCTTGCTCATGTCAAAAACTACATCCATATCTTGATTCACCTTCGGCCTATCATGCGCACCTACGCGGGCAATGAAAGTGTGCTTTCCTGTATTTAGATAAAGATATACTTCCGAGCCCATTGGCTCGGCTACTTCGCAGTTGACCCTGACGATATTTTCAGGGGGGGCCTCCGAAACAAATAATTTATCGTAGATATCCTCAGAACGGATACCGAGTATTATCTCCCTATTTACGTAACCAGCGAGCTTCTCTTGCATATCCTCCACGACCTTTACGATAATCTTGCCTTCTTCAAAATATAGGCGGCTGTCTTTTTTAATGATCCTGCCCCGCATAAAGTTCATGGGAGGAGATCCGATAAAACCGGCTACAAATTTGTTTATGGGGCGGTCATAAACAGAGATAGGGTCTGCTACCTGCTGCAATACGCCGTCTTTCATTACCGCAATCCTATCGCCCATAGTCATGGCTTCAACCTGATCATGCGTCACATAGATCATGGTAGTCTGCAGCCTGATATGCAATTTATGTATCTCGGTGCGCATCTGCACCCGCAGTTTTGCATCAAGATTGCTCAGGGGTTCGTCAAAAAGGAAAACCATGGGCTTCCTTACGATTGCCCTGCCCACCGCTACCCTCTGCCTCTCTCCACCCGAAAGCTCCTTCGGACGGCGGCCGAGGAGATGCTTTATGCTCAGTATATCCGCTGTTTCGTTGACCCGCTGAATGATCTCCTGCTTAGGATAATGCCTAAGCCGCAGGCCAAAGGACATATTCTCAAAAACTGTCATGAACGGATACAAGGCATAGCTTTGGAATACCATGGCAATATCGCGGTCTTTAGCCGGAACGTCATTAACCAGCTTATTGTCTATATAGATACTGCCGCTAGTAATCTCTTCTAATCCGGCAATCATCCTAAGAGTAGTGGATTTACCGCAGCCGGAAGGCCCTACCAGGACCATGAATTCCTTATTCTCGATCCCCAGGCTTATATCATTGACTACCCTGGTGCCGTTGCTGAAAACCTTAGAAATGTTTTGAAGACTTACCTGCGCCATATTGATTATCCCTGATAAATTTTATAGATTATTATATTATATTTTATTTTATTCTCCTGTAAAATCAACCTAAATAATCAATCAACTCGCCCAAGGTGGACTTCATGTTTTTACGGTGCACTATCATATCTATCAGGCCATGCTCTAATAAAAACTCCGAGCGCTGGAAACCAGCCGGTAGCTTCTGTTTTATAGTCTGCTCGATAACTCGCGGACCGGTAAAACCGATAAGCGCCTTGGGTTCGGCAATAATCAAATCCCCCAGCCCCGCAAACGAGGCCATAACTCCCGCCATAGTAGGATTGGTGAGCACTGAAATAAAAGGCAGCCTTCCCTTATGATGGTAAGAGAGCGCGGCCGAGGTCTTAGCCATCTGCATCAGGCTAAACATCCCCTCATACATCCTGGCCCCTCCGCCTGAACCAGAGACAACTATTACGGGAAGCTTATTTTTGGTAGCAGCTTCAATAGCACGGGTTATTTTTTCTCCTACCACAGAACCCATAGAACCCATGATAAAACGGGAATCCGTAACCGCAATAATGACCTTTCTGTTATCCAGAAGGCCTTCTCCGGTTACTGCCGCTTCTTTTAAACCGGTCGCCTCCTGGTCCTGGGTTAATTTATCGGTATAGCTTTTATGGCCTTTAAAATCCAGAGGATCCTTAGAGCTCATCTCTTTGTCATATTCTTGAAAGGTATCTTTGTCTATAAGCGTGTTGATCCTTTCCTCGGCAGTAAGAAGAAAATGGTAATCGCATTTCGGGCAAACCTTCAGGTTCTCCTCCAGGGTTTTGTTGTAAAGAACTTCAG
>JBAXNZ010000125.1:0-3079 GCA_037133515.1 bacterium | reverse complement strand
CTCCTGCGCGCCTATCGTCTTTAGAGCGTCATTGATTATTGAAATGATGCTATCTTGCGTGTTTTTTTTCATCTAGTTACGGGATTAGAAAGGTAAGCCTGGTAATGCGCGGGGAGAACTAATCTTTCTTCTTGCTAGCCTTGGCGAGCCTGACCCTCTTGGCGTCAGACCAAAGGCGCTCTAAAGAATAAAACTCTCTCATCGGTTCATAAAACAGGTGCGCAACGACGCTGGAAAAATCTAAGACCACCCATCCTGATTCGTCGTTAGGCGTAACCTTAGAGAGAGGTTTTATCCTATCTTTATCTAAATCTTCTTCTATTGACCGGGCAAGCGCATTAACTTGCCTAAGCGAGCTCCCGGAGGCAATCACGAAATAATCGCAAAAGCTGGCGATATGACGTATATCCAGGACCACTACATCCAGGGCCTTTTTCGATTTAGCAACTCCGGCGATGCGCAGTGCTTTATTCTTAGGGTCTATTAGTACTACCTCCTTATAATTATTTATTCCCCAGGATTTTATACATACCCGTGCCGCAATCAGGGCATTTTCCCTTCATTGCCTTGCGGCCATTCTTCATAGTAACCTTCTCTTCGTCTTTCATATCTTTCTTGCCTTTGCATTTTACGCAATATCCTTTTTCTGCCATTTACTTCCTCCTTTTTTAGTTTTGCAACTTTCTGGTTTACCTATCTATATTAGCATAGGTTTTTTTATCTGTCAACTTAAGGCACACATGGATTATTATACAACTAAAAAAAATACGGTCAATTTTTATTTACGCGTCCGGGGCCGCTATGTTCCTCTTCTATTTCGCCCACAATTTCCTCTAATAAATCCTCTAGGGTCACCAGGCCCTGGGCCCTGCCGCGCTCATCAACCACAATGGCAATCTGGACCTTTTCAGCCTGAAACCTCCTTAACAACTCATTAACCAACATCCCGGCAGGCACGCAATATGGCTTACGCACTAAGTCAGTAAGTAAAAATAACCCCTTATCCCTAAGGATATATAGTAGGTCATGGGCATAGATTATGCCGATTACCTTTTCGATAGAGCCCTCATAGACCGGAAGTCGCGCATGCCCTTCTTCTACAAAGATATTTAAGAGCTCCTCTGAGCTAATATTAATATTAACCCCGACGATCTTTTCTTTAGGGATCATCACCTCCGATACCTTGGTATCGCCGAACTCAAAAATACGATGCAACATCTTTTTCTCTTCATGGCTGAGCACGCCCTCTTCCTGGCCTATTTCTATCATGGTGCGCAATTCTTCCTCTGTGATTATAGGCGGCCTTTTGCTGGGCCCTATCCTTAATACTTTTAGGATAAAATTACTCAAGGCTATGAATACGCGGATAAGCGGATTAAATATATTGATTAAGGCCTCCATCAAAGGCGCAACAAGCAAGGCAATCCTATCCGTGCGTTTAGTAGCCAGGATCTTAGGGGTTATTTCGCAGAACACCAGCACGAAAAATGCGGTCACAAAAGTAGAGATAATTACTCCCCAGTTAAATCCGAAGATACGCACGAATACCGCAGTGATGATCGCAGACATGGCGATATTCACAAAGTTGTTGCCAATTAAGATTGCGGCGATAAACTTATCCATCTTAGTAACCAAGCGGTGGATGCTCTGGGCATGCTTTACTCCCTGGGCAATCATATGACGCAACTTTATCTTGCTTAAGGAGATGATTGCGGTTTCAGAGGCAGAAAGAAAAAATGATACAATTGTCAATAGCAATAAGGTTACTATGACTATCGGAATAGAGAATATCGGTTCCATATGTATTCTTTAGTTGATATTGAGTTGGTTATAAATCTGTGATTCACTATCTTTAGACGGTCCGATCAAAGCAAGATTGGTATTATTTTCTTTAAATATGAGATTGGCAGCCTTAAGTATATCCTCGCGCTTAGTAGCAGACACCTCTTTGACAATCTCTTTTAACGTGTAAGTCTTATTCAGGCAGGCCGTAGACTCACCTATCCAGAGCATATGATCCAAGGTATCCTCGAGGGCAAGTACCAATTGCCCCAGATAAAAATCCTTTGCGCGCCTGAACTCGCCGAGAGTAACCAATTCATTCTTACTCTTGGCTAATTCTTTTAAGATCAACCCTATTGCCTCTAGCACCTTGTGGTTATCAATGCCGGCATGTACTAAGAATGACCCGGTATCATGAAAACGCTTGACCTGCGTGCCGATCTCATAAGCCAGCCCCCGCTTCTCCCGTAATTCATTAAAAAGGCGGCTGGACATATTCGCGCCCAATACGATATGCAAAAGCCCCAGGGCATGCCGCAGGGGATGCCCGCGCATAAGCCCATGGAACCCTAAGGCCAGGTGCGTCTGCTCAGTATCCTTGGTAAAAAGCTTAAGCTGAGGCCTTAGTTGTTTTTCTTCTGCCTTACTAAAGGCGCTAATTTCTTTACCGGAGAGCCTGCCAAAAATCTTATCCACCCGCTTAAACATACCTTTATAATCTATTCTCCCGCAGACGCTGATTGTAATATTAGGCGGGGCGTAGAATCTTTTCTGATATGAAGATAGCTCTGTCTTCTTTATCCTGGAGATAGATTCAGCCGTACCAATAATGCTCATCCCCAAGGGTTGCTCTGGCCAGAGCAACTCATCCAAGAGCTCATGCACATAGCTCTGCGGCAAGTCCTTATACATCTTAGCCTCTTCCTGGATTACCGTCCTCTCTTTTTCTATCTCTTCTTCCGGCAGGAGTGGATTAATAATCATGTCGGAGAGAATATCCAGCGCCAAATTTAGGTGTAGCGCTGGCATCTTAACCAGATAACAGGTAAGCTCCTCTGAAGTAAACCCGTTTAGGGAACCGCCTACCCCCTCAATTGATTCTTTTATACTGCGGCAGGAATATTTTTTACTCCCTTTAAAAAGTAGATGTTCTAAATAATGGCTGATACCCTTAAACTCAGGAGTTTCATACCTGCCTCCTATATTTATCCATATCCCCAAAGAGGCAGACTGCATCTTTGCTAGCGGATGGGCGACAACGCGCAGCCCGTTAGGCAATATTATTTTTTTATACACT
>JBAXNZ010000124.1:0-3161 GCA_037133515.1 bacterium | reverse complement strand
GGTATATTTTCAGGCAACTCGTCAATAACCCCGAGATCGCAAATTTACCTATGCGCATAAGGGCGCTGTTTAAAGCGATAGTATAGAATAGATATGAAAGATAATATCTCCAAAATAAAAAACCTTTTTTTAAGATACAGGGAGAAATTCAATAGCCTATCTCATTATCATTTATACCGGTTCATAAAAACATTGTTGAAATCTCCGTTTCAGAGTATTCATAACGGCGTTATGAAGGTAATGATCAATCTGACTTATAACTGCCACTGCGACTGTGATTATTGCTGGTGCGCAAGCTACGAAAATAAGGGCCGGCAGGAGCTTTCCTCCTCAGAAGTAAAAAAGATAATAGACCAGATCGCCGACTACCCTTCGCTATTCACATTAGTTTCTTTTATTGGAGGAGAGCCTTTGCTTAAGGAGGATATTTATCAGCTGATTAATTATGCGGCAGAAAAAGGCCTGTTTGTTGAGATGGAGACTAACGGCATATTATTATCGGAATCAAGCGTAGCAAAACTTAAAAGCGCAGGATTAAACCATATCTTTATAAGGATAGAGGGTTCCAGTAAAGAAAGCCATGATTCGATATCTAAGGCAGAGGGCTGCTTCGCCAAGGCCATAAAAGGTATAGAGCTCTGCCGCAGCGCAGGCCTATCCTGCAGTATCTTTGCTAACACTTCAAAAGAAAAGATCTATAACGGCGAGATCAAAAGGATAATAGAGCTGGCAAAGGCACTGGGAGTGGCTTCGATAAGGATAATATACCCCACCCTTTCCGGCAGGCTGATTGACGCAGAAGAGCGTAGATTAAGCGCGCAAGATGAGGCACAGGTAGCGGGACTACTGGAACCGGGATTCGTATATTTAGAATCCACACATTCTTCTTCCAGGGGGTCTAGCCGGTTTTGCGCAGCGCTACATAAGGAGTTTTTTCATATCTCATGCCACGGAGAAGTGCAGCCCTGTCCTTTTGTGCCTTTAAGCTTCGGCAATATCAGAGAGAGGGGCCTAGCTGAAATAGTCAGTGTCATGTTTGGACACCCGATCTTTAGTAAGGGATACAGCGGCTGTCTTATGAATAACCCGGATTTTCGCAGGGAGTATATCCTTCCTGCAGGATTAGAAGATTCTTACAGAAATATCGTGTTATGAAAATGGATAAAGCCTTCTTTTACAAGAATGATAAAGTAAGATGGCGCAGGGAGGGGGATTCTGAATGCATCTTATATTATAATAATAAATTTATGCACCTCAATGAGGCAGCCTCCGAGATATTTCATTCTTGTCAGGGTCTGGACCTTGCTGCTATAGCCGTCCGGATTGACTCCAGCGGTAAGATAAAGGTAGGAGATTTTTTAAAAAGGCTGCTCAGGGAGGGGGTCATTACTGCGGGCAGGGCAGGAGGAGCCTCTTTAAGGGAGGAGTCTCCTCGGCCGGTCAAAGTTCAGGGGAGGGAATCACCCGCACCGCAGATATATACTTTTAAGATAGGCGCTTGTGCCAGTTCTGATTTCCCCAGGCCATCCGCGCCGCTTAGAATATTTTTTACGCTTACGCAGAAGTGTAATCTCAGCTGTAAGACTTGCTATAACGAAAAGCGTGAAGATAATTCCTCCTGGCCCGAGGAGGAGAACGTAAATAAGGTAATTGACAAGATAAGGGATTCCGGAGTTTTGGAAGTCATCCTGACCGGAGGAGAGCCTTTTTTGTATCCAGGCATATTCGGTTTGATAGACTATATTTTGTCCAGCGGCATAAAGCTCAGGATAAATACCAACGGCCTCCTGCTCACCGATGAGCTTATACAGGAGATAAAGAAACGCAAAGGGGTAATATTGACATTAGGCCTCGATGGGATATCAGAAAGAACACATGATTTTATCAGAGGGGAGGGTAATTTCAAAAAAATAACCGCCGTGATGCAGAGGCTCTCCAGAAGCGGTATACCCCTGTATATTAATTTTACGGTAACCCACAAGAATCTTTCCGAGATCTGGAGGTTAAGGAGGTTCTGCGGGGATTTTAATATAGCAAAGATCATTATGAATATTTTTATCAGGGTGGGGCGCGGATATACGCAGCAGAGTACACTGGAACTTACCGCCGCAGACCTCATCGTACTAAGGACCTTTGGCTTTTTAAACCGCTTCGGGGGGGAGCCGGAAGTCTTACTTGTAACTTCATGTTATGCAGGGTATTTAGAAGCAAATGTGGATTATAAGGGGTCGTTTTATTTCTGTGAGCTCCTCGACTATCCGTTGGGTAACATATTTAAGAAAAGCATGGTGGAGCTGTGGGATTCCCCTGATATAAAGAGCCTGATGGATCCGAAAGGGTTCAAAGAACCATGCAGGAGTTGTTTTTTCAAGGCGCGGTGCAGAGGAAGTTGCCGGGCGGAGGTCTTTTCGCGGACCGGCGAGCTGGACTCCGGCAATCCTTACTGTTTCAAAGGAAAGTTCTTGCGGTATATGAAAAAAAGCATATGTGGTTAAGAAAAAGCATTTTTTTGAAGAACCGGATCGCCGCAGTGGCGTTTAGCATAACGGTTTTCTTTTCCTTCCTATTTCCATGGCGCTACGCTTATGGTTCTGTAGGCGTAGGTCAGGAAAGGAGGAGTAAAATAAGTAAGCTTAGCCTTTCGGAAGATACGTACCTGCCGGCCTTGAATGATTACCTCCTGACTTTGAACCTCCTCGATTACTTTGCGGTCAGAAAAAAGCTACTCCTTCTTCCTTATGAAGAGCTGAGCGCTTTAAAAAAACGTTCAGAGGGTATGGGTCGTACTGAAGCATTGAGTTATCTCATTGGAGATCTGCTCAACCTAAAGGAAGAAGAGAATATGTACCTGCTGCAGGAGAAGATCTTTGTCAACAACAGGCCTTCGTCGGCAATCGAAGACCGGGGGAGGATTCGGCTTGGGGGTAAACATCCGAATATCTCCTCGTTCGATCTGCACGACGAATATTTTTATTTCAACAGACCTAAATTCAGCTACAAGGAAAACGCCCTTTTGCTTATGGGTGATTCATGGTGGGTCAATTCCCGCAAAGGGGAAGTAATCCGTAAGAAGACTCAGCCTCAAGCACGGGAGGGCCTTTCCTTTGACCCCGGAGCGGCTACTTTTTCTGCGGCAGCGAGGTGGCCGTATATATTAGCCG
>JBAXNZ010000123.1:0-3205 GCA_037133515.1 bacterium | reverse complement strand
GAACAGTACCAGACCGGAATGCGGTGCCCCCACCAGAGCTGGCGGCTGATGCACCAGTCGCGGATGTTTTCCATCCAGTTCAAATAGATTTTAGTGAAGTGCTGTGGAATAATAGTAATATCGCCGTTTACCACGGCCTCGATGGCCGGTTCGGGGATCGGTTCGCCGCTGAGCTGCAGGCCTTCGATGTGGAATTCGATCGCTTCCCGAATCTGCTGCTCCAGTTCCTCGCGAGTTTTGGCCGTCGCGATGCAACCCGGCAGGTCGGGCCCATAAGCCGACAAGTTGCGCTCGCCAGGCTTGTAGATCACCGTGTACCGTTTCGTCATCGTGGTTCCTCCAATCCCGCGTGCCGCAGGACGCTCTTTAGGGTCTGGGGATGGATGTCGTCGCCCAGATGGCCAGATACCGTGACGGTTCCAGGATTGGTCGGATGCCTAAGCTGGCGGTGACTTCCCGGCATACGTTCGATCGCCCAGCCCGTGACCTGCTCCTGCGGATCCCCACTTTGTTAGGAATTTACCGTTTCCATCAAATTTCTGAATGCGACAGTTGTTACTATCGGTCCCGGGGATTTAAAGAGGCGGGGATGACAGACCCCGCGTTAAAAATATGAAGGGTAAGATATCCGAGGTTTTTGATAGCGTTCAGGGGGAAGGGATCTATCTGGGGGAGAAGCAACTATTTGTGCGTTTTTTCGGCTGTAACCTTAACTGTAAATACTGTGATACCAAAATGGACTGCTTTACGGAATACGAGCCGGCAGAGCTCCTGGAGGAAATAAGGCTTTATCGGGATAAATATCATTCCATATCTTTCACGGGTGGAGAGCCGCTTTTGCAGGTAGACTTCTTAAAAGAAATACTCAGGCTTACCAGAAAAGATAATTTTAGGCATTACCTGGAGACTAACGGGACCCTCCCTGATGCGTTAGGACAGGTAATAGATGATGTTGATATCGTGGCAATGGATATAAAGTTGCCTACTTCAACCGGCCTGGATAATTTTTGGCATAAGCACCGTAAATTTTTGAGTATTGCTTCCGTAAAAGAGGTTTTTTTAAAGAGTGTTATCTGCGATTCTACCCAGGAGGCAGACCTGCTCTTGGCCTTGGAGTTGATAAAGGAGATAAATAAATCCGTGGTTATGGTTTTGCAACCTAACAGCCGCGAGGATAGCGAGCCTCTACGCAAGAAGATAGAAGATTTCAGAGATACCTGTATTAAACATCATATAACTAGTTGCATAATACCGCAGATCCATAAGGTGGTAGGATTCAGGTAAAACAAATGCCAGGTTACGAAGGCCTACAAAGAGGAATCAGGAATATTAAGACCCCGAAGATATCGGTTTGGAAAAACCAGTACCCAGACAGGGTATATACAATTTGTCTGGGTATCCCGGAGTTTACCTGTATCTGCCCCAAAACAGGCCTGCCTGATTTCGCCAATATCAAGATAGAATATTCTCCTATGAAGTATTGCGTAGAGCTGAAGTCATTCAAGATGTATACCATTTTTTACCGTAATCTGGGGATATTTCACGAACATGTTATAAATAGGATGCTGGAAGATTTTGTCCGGGCAGCTCATCCGCGCTGGGCGAAGATTACCGGAGAGTTTAACCCACGCGGAGGCATAAAAACCACGGTAGAGCGGGAGTATACAGGTGAGTAGGGTTATAACTGCAGCAAAAATTAGAGAGGAAGTTGCCGAGCTTTGCGTAAGCGCAAACCTTATTTTAAGAAAAGATATCTTCTCGGCATTAAAGAGGGCCTATATAAAAGAACCTAATAGAAGGGCCAGGAGGATACTCTGCGCTATTATTAATAATGCCCAACTTGCCCGGGAAGAAAGTTTAGCTATCTGTCAGGATACAGGTTTGGTTAGTGTTTTTGTGCAATTGGGAGAGGGGCTAAGGATAGCCGGAGGATTAAAAGAGGCGATAAATAAGGGCCTAGAGTCAGGATACCGCAGGGGTTATTTGAGGAGCTCTGTAATTAAGGACCCGCTTTTAAGAGGGATACCTAGCTACCAGCCGGCAGTGATACATATAGATATAGTAAAGGGAAGCAGTATGGTCATTACAGTAATGCCTAAAGGTTTTGGCTGCGAGAACAAAACGCAGCTTAAAATGTTTAATCCTACTTCCACAATAGAAGAGATTAAGTCTTTTGTTGTTGCTGCCGTAAAAGAGGCTGGCCCGGATGCCTGTCCGCCTTATATTATAGGCGTAGGCCTCGGCGGTACTGCTGATTACAGCCTTTTGCTTGCTAAGAAGGCGTTAATCAGGGATATCAATAAGCCCAATACTAAGCAGCATATCGCTACGTTAGAGAAAGAATTATTAAAAGAGATAAATAGATTGAATATCGGGCCGATGGGTTTAGGCGGTAAGACTACCGCCCTGGCGGTGAATATCCAAAGTTATCCTACTCATATTGCTGGTTTGCCTGTTGCGGTTAATATCAGCTGCCACGCTTTAAGAAGCGCCACGGCAAAGCTATAAATGCTAAAGATAAAATTACCTTCTGAGATAAAGAAAATGAGGGGATTAAAAACAGGAAATCTCCTTTTAGCCAGCGGGCATATCTATACTGCCAGGGACCAAGCGCATAAAAGATTAGCCCAGGCTATAAGAAGAGGCAAGGCCCTGCCTTTTAATATCAGGGGCCAGGTTATTTATTACTGCGGACCTACTCCTAATCCTAAAGGTAAGATCGTTGGCTCCTGCGGCCCGACTACGAGCAGCCGCATGGATGTTTTTACTCCGGCATTATTAAAGGCAGGAATAATCGGGATGATAGGTAAGGGCCGGCGTTCAACGGCAGTAGTTGAGGCAATCAAAAAATACAAGGCATAAGCGATGGCATAAATAATAAAGACATGACGGATGAATTATCTTCTTTCTTGAATGATTTGAAAAAAAAGGGTGGAGAGAATTATATGGTACCTGATAATAATAATAATAATATCGTAAGCGAATTTAGTAGCGGGAACGGGTTTTCATCTTTTTAGCGTATTGATAAGCGGCATTATTGTATATATTATTATCAGCATTTACAGAGTTATTAGTATTTACAGAGTTATCAGCATTTACAGAGTTATTAGCATTTACAGAGTTATTAGCATTTACAGAGTTATTACTAACGTCATATATATTCTCTAGATCGTCCTCGCTATATTTTCTATTATCAGTTTGCGTT
>JBAXNZ010000122.1:0-3206 GCA_037133515.1 bacterium | reverse complement strand
TATCAGGGATGCGGTGGTCTACTGGATTGCTGAAGTACATTTCAAAGGTAATAGCTACAACAAGGCTGCTGCGTTTTATAAGGTTATTATCGATGAATTCACCCAGTCAGTATATTGTGTATATGCATATTATTCTTTCGGTTGGTGCCTATTTCAGGAGGGTAAATTCCAGGAGGCTATGAAGTATTTTAAGATAGTAGAAGATAAATTCCCAATGGAGCAACAGGCGCAGGACGCCTCCTTTAAGATACTAGAATGCCTATATAATCTTAAAGATTACGCCGCTCTTTTAGAAAAAATTAAACCTTACCTTAAAACTTATTCCAAAGATCCCCTTAAAACCAACTACCTTTATTTTTATATGGCAGAGGCAGAATATTACTTGAACAATTTTAACGAAGCCATCGAGGGTTACTCGAAGGTTATCGCTAATAGCAACGATGATAGGATGAAGACCTTGTCTAAACTAGGTATCGGGTGGTCTTATCTTAAGTCAAAGCAATATAAAGAAGCCCAGGATGTCTTTGAGGGCGTGAATCTTGCGGCCCTGGAGAAGAAAAACCAGGATGCCCTTTTATTAGCGCAGGCGATACTGGCCTTTGAAACCAAGAAGTTCAGCGAGGCAAAGGATATATACAGCGATTTAATCAACAAAGCCTCCGGGCAGGATGCGCTGTTTCAGGCCTATCTAGGCAAGGCCGATACGCTTTATAATATTGCTGAATACAAAGAGGCGATAGGGGTATATAGAGAGGGGCTAGAGAAGGCTTCCGTAGGTAATGCGCCGCAGGATATCGTAGATAAACTGTATTATGGATTAGCCTGGGCATTTTTGAAAGAAGGAAAATTCAAGGAGGCAATAGCAGAATTCCAGAAGATTGCCAAACAGACAGAAGACAAGACTATTAAGGTGGCGGCCTTATGTCAGATAGGGGACGCCTATCAGGATGCAGGCGATTATGCCAAGTCCCAGGAGACATATGACAGCATACTAAAGGACTACCCGGATAGTTTCTACAGCGATTATGTCCAATATCAGCTGGGGTTAGTTCTTTTAAAGGCCTCTAATTATGATGCTGCGATCCTTGCTTTTGGGAACCTGCATAATAACTTTCCGGATTCCAAGCTTTCAGACGATGCTTATTATGCCCTGGGCTTAAGTTATTTCCAGAGAGAAGATTATAAGTCAAGCAAAGAAATTTTTAATAAATTCCAAATAGAGCGCAAGGATAGTTATCTGCGGCCGCAGGCCGTATACCTTTTGGGAACCAGCCTGTATAATTTAGGTAATTTTACTGAAGCAATAGAGGTGTTCAAGGATATCATAAGGACATACAGTCAGGATACTGAGCTAATGCAGAAGGCAGAATACGAGATAGCCGATTGCTACGATCAGATGGGCAATGAAAAAGAGGCAATGTCGCGTTTTAAGACGTTGCGCTCAAAATATCCTGACTCAAGGCTTACCCCGGAGATTGTGTGGTGGCTGGGCGAGTATTATTACAGGCATAGCGATTTGGCTATGGCGCGCAGATATTTTCTTGCGCTTATACAAGACTTCCCTAAAAGCAATCTTATAACCGATGCCTATTATGTTATGGGCTCTATTTATTCAGAGGAGAATCAGTATGAGCAAGCCATAAGCAGTTTTAAAAAGGTAATGGAATTTGCAAAATCAGACCTCACAGGACAGGCAGCAGTTGCCATAGCGGATATATACGTTAAACAGGATAAAGAGGATTTGGCGCTTTCTACCTATAAAGAAGTAGTAGAAGGATACCCGAATTTAGGGCACCTGATATATCCTAAGGCAGCCGATATTTATTATAAAAAAAGAGATTACGGGCAGGCCCTAGGATTTTACCGTAAAAGTTTAGAGGTGGTTCCGCTAAGGCAGATGTCAGATATTCAATTTAAGATAGGCGAGCTTTTAGAAACTCAAGGCAAACTGCAGGATGCGATTGAGGAGTATTTAAAAGTAACCTACCTTTATTCAGAGAATAATGATCTGGCAGTAAAGGCGCTTCTTAGGGTAGCTTCTATTTATGAAGATAAAAATAATCTTACGGAAGCTGTGAATATATACAGAAGGGTTATCTCTATGGACGTTAAAGAGGCAAAGTATGCCAAGGAGCGCATAGACTGGCTGAATAATCATAAAGGTAAATAAGGAGGTTAAAGATGGATTTGTATAGGATGGGTTTATGGCAGGTTTTTTTAGCAGGCGGTCCGGTTATGTGGCCTATACTTCTGTGTTCTATCTTTGCCCTTGCTATAATCTTAGAAAAGATATGGCATATGCATAAGATAAGGATAGACACGCAACAGTTTCTCTCCAGTATTTTGGATAAGATGAAGCGCCATGAGATAAAAGAGGCTATGCAGATTTGCGATAAGACCAACAGCCCCGTGGCACACATATTAAAGGCAGGCATTTTAAAATACGACCGGCCGCGCGAGCAGATAAAGGAATCTATAGAGGATTCTTCTTTATATGAGGTGCCTAAGCTTGAGAAGAATCTTACTGCCTTGGCTACTATAGCGCATATATCTCCACTCCTGGGTCTCCTAGGCACGGTAACCGGCATGGTCAGATGCTTTCAGACTATTCAGATGAAGACTGCTTCTTTACATCCGGTCTCACCGGGAGATTTAGCAGGCGGGATTTGGGAGGCGCTGCTTACTACCGTAGCCGGCCTTATCGTAGCCATACCTACATTTGTGGCTTATAATTATTTAGTCAGCCAGGTAAATACCTTTATTTTAGAGATGGAGAAGGCATCCACCGAATTAATTAATTTTCTTACTGAATAACTTTATAGTTATATCAAGGAGAGGGAAAGATGCGCTTTAAAAGGCATATGGAATTGGAACATGGTCTTAAGCAGATAGACATAGCTCCGCTAATAGATGTGGTATTCCAGCTATTGATATTTTTTATGCTTACCTCTAGCTTTGTCATACAGCCAGGTATAAAGGTTAATCTTCCGCGGGCAGTGACCAGCGAGGTAGTCAAATACGAAAACATGGAGTTAATTATATCTGCCGAGAATGTCACCTATTTTAACGGCAACGTAGTAACTAACGCAGAACTTAAGAATCTCCTGGAGCAGGTCTCTAAGAGAAAGCAGGCTATCCTGATTAAGGCAGACAAGCGCGCCTCATTAGGCAGGGTAGTAGAGATTTGGGATGCCTGCCGTGATTTA
>JBAXNZ010000121.1:0-3221 GCA_037133515.1 bacterium | reverse complement strand
ATCGCCGATCTCTCCCAGGGCCTCAAGCGCCTTGGAACAGACCATTATCCTGGAATATTTGTTATCTTTCATCTGCGCAAGGATATTAGACTGAAATAATAGCGATAGGCATAAAAACATAAAGATAGCCAAGCATAAGGTCCTTTTCATCATTACCTCCTATTGTTAATTACAAAACCTCCAGGCTCATATCTATTGATTTGAAAGAATGAGTCAGGTCTCCTATGGAAATAATATCCACTCCGCAGGCAGCGATCTGCCTAACCTCTTGTATCTGGACCCCGCCGGAAGCTTCCAATTTGGTGCGCGGGTGATGACTGGTAAATGCCGTATTATTCACTATCTCTACCGTCTTCTTTATATCTTCCAGGCTCATATTATCCAGCATTATAACATCCGGCTTAAAGCGAAGGGCATGCTTGAATTCTTCCATGTTTTGTACCTCTATTTCAATCTTGTATCCCTTGGGGACCTTAGGCAGCTGCGTATAGCCTTCGGTCAACTGCAGGTGGTTATCCTTGATCAATATCATCTCATCCAAGGCCATCCTGTGGTTAAAACCGCCTCCGATCCTGACCGCGTATTTCTGCAACTCTCTCAATCCGGGCATAGTTTTACGCGTATCGGTTATCTTGGCTTTATAAGGCTTTATCTTATCTACATACTCCCTGGTCTTGGTAGCTACGCCTGAAAGCAAGCTGAATAGGTTTAAGGCTACCCGCTCTGCGCTTAAGATACTGTGCGCCTTACCCTCAATCCTGGCAATAGCTTTGCCCTTTTTTATACTCTGGCCTTCTTTTATTTGAGGGATAAACTTTATATCCTTGTCCACTGTTTTAAAGACCCTCTCTGCTACCTCAAGGCCGCATACTACACATTCCTCTTTAGCTATCAATAGGGCCTTAAGGCTTTTGTTCTTAGGGATAGTAAGCTGTGTTGTGATATCGCCTTTTCCGATATCCTCCAAAAGAGCATGCCGGACAATAAGGTCCAGCTTATGCTGGTCCAAACGAGGTTCTTCCTGCGAGAGAAAATATTTATTCTGTTCCATCTATCCGTCCTTGTTATAAAGGTTCTTTAAGTTCATCGAACATTCTTTCCAGACGCTTGATGGTCTGCGCCAGCTCTTCTATGCCCTGCCTTTCTTTCTCTACGATCTGCTCCGGGGCATTCTTTAAGAAATCCCTGTTTTTTAATCTTGCCTCTTTAGCGTCCCTGATCTTTGTTAACTGAGAACGTTTATCTTTAATCTTAGACTGCTCCTTATTTATATCAAGCAATCCTGTGAAATGCAAGAATATATCTACGTCCTCTACAACATCGCTTATGCTAGCCCGGGGCCTGGCGCCGCCATCAAGCAGATGAAACTCCTTTAGCCCGGCTAAATTGATAATCAGCGAAGAATTATTTCTTATCAGGGATTCTTTTTCTTTGCTGTGCGCGTAAACAGAGACCTCTATTTCTTGTTCCGGCTTTATATCGATTGAGCCGCGCAGGTTCCTTATCTGGGTAACCAGCTCAAATACAGACTGCATCTGTTTTTCCAGTTTTTTATCGATAAATTGTTGTTGCGCATGCGGCCAGGGTGAAATCATGATAGAATCTCCGCCTGGATTAAGCCTCTGCCAGACCTCTTCGGTAATGAAAGGCATAAAAGGATGTAGCGTCCGCAGAAATTTTTCTAAGACCTTATACATCACTAATTGATTCCGGGTATTCTTTATATCGGCCTTGATTATCTCCAGGTACCAGTCGCAGAATTCATGCCAGAAAAAACTATAGAGCGCGTTTACTGCTTCGTTAAAGCGGTAAGCGCAGATATTCTTCTCCACTTCTTTTAAAAGCGAATAAAACCTGCTTAATATCCAGCGATTGATAGTATTCAGGTCTTCCTGTCCGGCAAATTGGCAGAGATCTTTTTTAACCTTATCCTCATCCAGGTTCATCAATATAAACCTGGAGGCATTCCAGACCTTATTGGCAAAGTTCCTGCCCTGTTCAAACCTCTCTTTTGATAAAAATACATCTTGGCCCTGGCTAGTAATAGAGATAAGGCTAAAGCGTAGCGCATCTGTGCCGTATTCATTGATAATCTCCAGGGGGTCGATAATATTGCCCAGGGATTTAGACATCTTCTTACCCTCAACATCCCGAACTGTACCGTGTATGTAGACATCCTTAAAGGGCTCTTTGCCCATAAATTCAAAACCTGCCATGATCATGCGCGCTACCCAGAAAAAAATTATCTCCGGGGCAGTAACCAGCGTAGAGGTAGGGTAGAAATATTTCAGATCTTCGGAGGACCTAGGCCAGTAAAAAGTAGCAAATGGCCATAGCCAAGAGGAGAACCAGGTATCCAACACATCCTCATCCTGAAAGATGCCGCCTGAGCCGCAGACAGGGCATTTATCCGGCTTGGTGCGGGAAACAATCACCCCCGCTTCTGACTCCTGGCACTTTGGGCAGTAATAAACGGGTATACGATGCCCCCACCAAATCTGCCTGGAGATACACCAGTCCTGGATATTCTCCATCCAATTAAGATATACCTTGGTCCAGCGCTGTGGGTAAAATTTGATCTTACCTTTCTTAACTGCCTCAAGCGCAGGCTTGGAGAGCGGCTTCATTTTTACAAACCACTGTTTAGATAGATACGGCTCTATAATGGTATGGCAACGATAGCAATGCCCGGCAGAGAGGGTATGCGGCTCTATCTTCTCAAGCAACCCCTTTTCTCTAAGGTCCTCCAGGATAGTCTCCCTGGCCTTAAACCTATCCATATCCTTATATTTACCGCTAGACTCATTCATCCTGGCATCAGGATGCATGACATTGATAAAATCTAACTTATGCTTTTTGCCTAAGAGATAATCGTTAGGGTCGTGCGCCGGAGTCACCTTGACTGCTCCTGTGCCAAACTTCATATCTACTATGGAATCTTTGATTATTTTTATCTCGCGTTCGATCAAAGGCAGAATCAACGTTTTACCAATAAGATTTTTATATCTTTTATCTTTAGGATTAACTGCCACAGCTGTATCGCCGAGCATAGTCTCCGGCCTGGTGGTCGCTACGATAACAAATGCTTTAGGGTTATCTTTAAAGGGGTATTTTAAATAATAAAGGTTACCCTGCAGCTCTTTGTGCGGGGCCTCTTCATCAGAGAGCGCGGTTTGGCAGCGCGGGCACCAGTTAATGATGTAACTTCCCCGGTAAATAAG
>JBAXNZ010000120.1:0-3302 GCA_037133515.1 bacterium | reverse complement strand
CGACCTTCGCCGTTCCCGCGCAGCAGCGGTTTCCATGATACCTACTTCAACCGGCGCTGCTAAGGCGATCTCTTTGGTAATTCCGGAATTAAAGGGAAAACTTGATGGTTTTGCTATACGCGTTCCAACACCCAACGTTTCAGTGGTTGACCTTACTTGTATCTTAGGGAAGAAGGTTACCGTAGAAGAGCTCAACGCCGCCTTCAAAGAGGCATCAGAAGGCAAGCTAAAGGGGATCCTTGGATATACTGAAGACCCGGTAGTTTCAGTTGACTTCAACCACTGCGACCTTAGTTCTATCTTGGATGCCAAGAGCACCAAGGTTATCCAGGATGATTTTATCAAAGTGCTCTCTTGGTACGACAACGAGTGGGGCTATTCCTGCAGGGTAGCTGATTTAGCGGAATATCTCGTTAAAAAAGGCCTCTAAAAAAGGGGGACGTTTCTATTTTCTTGGGTTGTTTTTTAGAGGGCGGGTTCCTCAGGAATCCGCCCTCTTTTTTATCATAACCTTCAGAAATAGAAGAGCTTTCAGCCCATATAAACCCTAAAAAATCCCTTGACAACCAAAAATCCTCTGGTATCATATGTTCAATGTTTGAACAGCCCCCAAATTACGGTTGGATTCCCGATATCCCCGATCAGAGAGATTACCTCTATAGCGCGATTAAGCCCAAGGTTAGGCTGCCTAAAGAGGCGGATCTGAGAAAATACTGCTCTTCTGTAGAGGAACAGGGTCGATTAGGAAGCTGTACAGCTTGCGCATTGGCAGGCAACCTTGAATTCTTAGATAATAAGCCGGATGCAAGCTATCTTGATGTGAGCCGCCTGTTTATTTACTATAACGAGCGCGCACTGCGCGGAAACGAAGACTTTGATTCAGGTGCTTCTCTTAGAGACGGTATCAAGACGCTTAAGAACACCGGTTACTGTTGGGAGAAGAATTGGCCCTATGCCATCGCGCGTTTTGACCGGAAGCCTTCCAAGCGCTGTTATCTTGAAGCAAAAACCCACCTTATCAAATCATATCATCGCATTTATATCTTACTAGAGATGCTTACCTGTCTTGCCGAAGGTTATCCTTTTGTCTTTGGTTTTACGGTTTATAAGAGTTTTAGATCCAAGAAGGTCGCCCGCACGGGTATAGCGGCTATGCCAAAAAAGAGCGAGCGTGTTATCGGAGGCCATGCGGTTATGGCTGTTGGTTATAATCAGAAAAAGAAGCGGTTTTTAGTGCGAAACTCCTGGGGTTTGAAATGGGGCCAAAATGGCTATTTTACCTTACCCTATGCATACCTTGAGACTTTAGCCGCAGATTTCTGGACAATAAGAAAGTCGGCATGCTAGAAGAAATCCCCAGAGAAGAGCTTTTTACGATTATCGCGGAGATAGAGCAGAATCCCGCCATTACACAGCGCCTGATCGCTGAAAAATTAGGCATATCGCTGGGCAAAACAAACTACCTCCTGAAGGCTCTTATTAATAAAGGCTTTATTAAGGCAAAATCCTTCTCCGCTAACCCTAGGAAACTAGATAGAATACATTATATCCTTACTAAGGAAGGATTAGAGGAGAAGATACAACTTATGTATCACTTTCTTAAGAAGAAAGAGGCTGAATATAACCGGCTTAAAGAGGAATGGGATAGGCTGTCGATTGGGCGGGTTAAGAAATCCGCCCTTACTATTTAAATAAGGCGTATTAAGGGTCAGCAAAGGAGCAGTTAAATATGAAACGCGAAATCAATAAAAAAGCGCTTATTACAGGTATGACCGGCCAGGATGGTTCGTATCTGGCGGAATTCCTGCTTTCCAAGGGCTATGAAGTGCACGGAATTATCAGGCGGGCAAGCACCTTTAATACCGAGAGGATAAACCATATCTATGTTGATCCGCATAACCCCGAAGCTCGGCTTTTTCTCTATTATGGGGATCTATCTGACTCCGAGCAGATCAGCAATATCATTTATAATATCAAGCCGGATGAGATATATCACCTGGGCGCCCAGAGTCATGTGCGCGTAAGCTTTGATATTCCTGAATATACCTCCAATATCACTGCTTTAGGAACTACCCGTATTTTAGAGGCGATTAGAAGAAGCGGCCACCCTATAAAGTTTTACCAGGCTTCTTCCAGTGAGATGTTTGGCGCAGCTAAGTCACCGCAAAACGAAAATACTCCTTTTGAACCCAGGAGCCCTTATGCTTGCGCCAAGGTTTATGCTTATTGGATGACTAAGAATTATCGTCAGGGTTATAATATCTTTGCCTGCAACGGAGTGCTTTTTAACCATGAAAGCCCACGCAGGGGAGAAACTTTCGTTACACGTAAAATCAGCCGGGCAGTAGCGGCAATACTGGCAGGCAAGCAGAAGTATTTGTATCTGGGTAACCTAAAGGCGAAGAGAGACTGGGGGTATGCGCCGGAATATGTGGAAGTAATGTGGAAGATGATGTATCAGCCTCAAGCAGAGGATGTTGTGCTGGGAACAGGCCAGCCACATTCAGTTGAGGATTTTGTCAAGGCAGCATTTGAGTATGTGAACCTAAAGTGGAAAACATACGTAAAAATTGACTCACGTTATTTCAGGCCTACAGATGTAGAAAACCTTTATGCTGACAGCGCAAAGGCCAGAAAGAATCTCGGCTGGAGCCCTAAAATCAGCTTTTCTGACCTGGTAAAAATTATGGTTGATGCGGATATGCGTGCAGGAGGGCTTAAGCCCATAGGCGAAGGCGACAGGATTTTGGCGGAAAAGTTCCCTCAGAAATGGTGGAAAGGGGATTAGATGGTTTATAATCTTAGAAAAAAACGAATAGTAGTAACAGGCGGGGCAGGATTTCTTGGCTCTTTTGTGGTTAGGAGGCTGGAAGAGCGCGGTTGCAGGAATATTTTTGTGCCTCTTATTGAAAAGTATGATTTGGTGCAGATGGAGGCTGTAAGACGGTTGTATAAGGATTATAAGCCTGATATTGTAATTCATCTTGCTGCCCAGGTAGGCGGTATTGAAGCAAACCGTAAGAATCCGGGGAAATTCTTTTACGACAACCTAATGATGGGCGCGCAGATGATGGAAGCGGGCAGGCAGGAGGGAGTAGAAAAGTTTGTTGCCCTAGGGACTATCTGTTGTTATCCCAAATATACCCCGGTCCCTTTTAAAGAAGAAGATCTCTGGAATGGTTACCCTGAAGAGACTAATGCTTCTTACGGCCTGGCGAAAAAGATGCTTTTGGTCCAGTCGCAGGCATACCGTAAACAGCATGGTTTTAATTCTATTTTCCTTATGCCGGTAAACTTGTACG
>JBAXNZ010000119.1:0-3305 GCA_037133515.1 bacterium | reverse complement strand
AATATTCTTTCTGATAAGGTTAAAATTCTCCATTACGTCGCACTGAGAAATGATGTGCAAAGAAGAGGCCCTCTTCTCGTAGAATATTATCTCATTATAAGAAAATGGCTCTACGGTACTTGCAAACTTAGCAGGCTCCTCCTTTATGCCTTTTAATACCCCGCTAACCTTACCAAAGTCTCGGGTATAAAAACAGGCAATGAGCGATGTTTCGCGGAAATTATCCCTTTTTAATACTATGGCTTCTGTTTTATTTATGGGCATATCTTTTCTAGAATCGCTTCTGCCTTCCTATCCATCAGCTTCCTTTTGGCTGCGTCATAATCGTCATATCCTAAAACATGCAGCATTCCATGCACCACATAAAGAAGCAATTCGTAAGAGAGGCTAGTCTTAAAACGCCTGGCATTGGTGATTGCGGTATCGGTGGATACGACAATATCAGCAAGTATCCGGTTTTTTTCGGCAAAGTCAAAGGCCATGACATCGGTAGGATTGTATTGGGCAAGATAATTCAGGTTAAGTTCTTTGATCAAGCTATTATTTACAAGACAGACAGTTATTTCTCCGGGTTTTTTTATAGCCTCTGATGAACAGGTTTTAAGAATTGCTCTTTTTATCGAGGTTTCCGTTAAGGTGGTTACGGGAATCTTCTTTTGTAGGTTTTTTATGGTTATTTTCACCCCGCCATCCCTCATACTAGTTCTTCCCATTTCTTAAAGAAGGTCGGGGCTCGTTCTTCTTTTCTTCCGGGTATATAGCACGGCTATGATATATGCCGCTTAATATATGAATAAATACCGCAGAGATCTTTTCTAGATCTTTTAGGGTCAACTCACACTCATCAAGCTGCCCATCTATGAACTTATTATTTATAATCTTATGCACCGTGCCTTCAATCCTGGGCGGGGTAGGGTCTTTTAATGCCCTGCAGGCTGCCTCTACTGAATCCGCCAGAAGCACTATCGCTGTCTCTTTGGAATCTGGCTTAGGCCCGGGGTAGCGGAAGCCTTCTTCCTGTATTTCCTGGTCCTCTTCTATGTTTTCTAGGGCCCTGCGGTAGAAATAATAAACCAGGGATTTGCCGTGGTGTTGCATGATAAAATCCACCAGGCGCGGATTCAGCTTGTATTTCTTGGCCAGCTCCAGGCCATCGCGTACATGATTCATAATCACCATCTTACTCATAGTAGGCGAAAGGCTGTCATGCTGGCTTTCGTTTATGTTCTGGTTTTCGCTAAAATATATGGGTTTCTGCAATTTTCCTATATCGTGATAGTATGCGCCTATTCTAGCCAGGAGCGCATGGGCGCCTACGGCATTACAGGCAGCCTCCGAGAGATTGCCTACGATCAGGCTATGATGGTAGGTACCCGGGGCTTCCGTTATCATGCGCTGCAGTAACGGATGGTTAAAATCAGCCAGTTCCAAGAGGCTGATATTCGTAACCGTTTTAAAGAGGTACTCGAATACCGGAAGTACCCCGATTACTATAACGCCCGACGATAAACCACTAAGCATAAGGGTTAAGTATCTGGCTGGATTTTGCAGGTTAAAACGATCAAGGAGCAAAAGGATTACCATCTGCGTTAGGCCCACAATAAAGCCGGCACTGATTATCTGCATGCGCCTGCGCACGTTAAAAACCAGGGCGCTTGAGATTATGCCACTGGTCAGGAGCAATAATACTAAGTTAAAATTATTTCCGGCAAGGGAGGCTACAGCAACTGCAGCGGCAACCGTGATCAGTAAAGACACCTTTAGCTCGTTAAAAAGAAGAGTGGCAAGCATGGGGATGACGCAAAAAGGTATATAGGCAGCGGACCATCCCCGCCTTAAAATAAAGTAGCTGCTGACAAAGATAATCACAAAAAGAAAGGCCAGGTAGAGCAGGTTATGCCTGGCCTTAAGGTTAGGAGAAGATAGCTTGAGGTAGGCAACCAGGGTAAGCAGAAAAGCGGAAACCCCCAGATTGATATTAAGTATATAACTTGCGAAAAAAAACAAGGCGATAGTAAAAAAGAGCCTCGCCTTATTTTTTATGGTTAAATTTATCATAAGCCTCTATGACCTTTTGCACCAGTGCGTGCCTTACAACATCAAAGCCGCTAAAATAAACAAATTTTATCCCCTCTATATCTTTCAATATATCCTGCGCCTGTAACAGCCCTACAGGTTTTCCGTCTGGCAGGTCGCTTTGCGTTATATCTCCGGTAATCACCGCCTTAGAATCAAAACCTAGGCGTGTTAGGAACATCTTCATCTGTTCTGCGGTGCAATTTTGCGCCTCATCCAGGATAATAAAGGCATCATTAAGGGTTCTGCCGCGCATATAGGCAAGCGGCGCCACTTCAATTATTCCGGTCTCCAGGTACTTCTCAATTACGCTTGCCTCCATCATATCGTAAAGCGCATCATAAAGCGGCCGCAGATACGGAGATATCTTTTCATACATATCCCCGGGCAGAAACCCCAGGGATTCCCCAGCCTCGATTGCCGGACGAGTCAGGATTATGCGGCGCACCTCCTGCTTTTTAAAGGCCTCTACTGCGCAGTTCATCGCCAGGTAGGTTTTCCCTGTCCCTGCCGGGCCGATACCGAAGACTATATCATGTTTATTGATTGCCTCTACGTATTCACGCTGCCCCTTGGTCTTGGGGCCGATGGTCTTTACCTTCGATTTTCTGCTTTGCGCAGGCCGAGCCAGCTCTTTTACGTTGGTATTGGCGGTTTTAAAACTTCTGATTAAATAATGCAGGTCGAGCTCTTCGGCCTTATCAGGCCTTAGGCGTATGGAATTCAACAAGTAATCTATAAGGTCCGTTGCCCTCCTGATATTTACGGAGGTGCCGTTTAGTTTAAGACGGTCGCCGCGTAGATTTAACTTAACCCGGAACTCTTTTTCTACTGTTTTTAAATTGGCGTCATGCAAGCCGCAGAGCGCCTGCGCCTCTTGATTAGACGCTATCCTTATTACCTTTTCCATAGGAAAGACTAAAAAAGAAAGGGCTACTTGAGATTATCCTCTGTTTCCTCTAAGGCTTCTGCTTTTTTGGCGGCTTTAGGATTCACCCTAGCTGAGGTTCTAGAATCGATTGGGATACTCAATACCTGACCAGGATAGATTTTATCCGGGCCCTTAAGTAATGCCTTATTCGCCTCGTATATCTTAAGCCACTTTTTGGTAGTGCCATAGAATTCTTTAGAGATCTTCTGTAAGGTATCGTTTTTGCCTACGGTGTATTTTTCTGCAGAAGGCACAACTACAACTGCTTTTATAGTACTTCTCTGGCTGGGTGGCTCTG
>JBAXNZ010000118.1:0-3325 GCA_037133515.1 bacterium | reverse complement strand
TGAAAAACCTTTTTTCATACAGCTATATTATAGCTGTAAGTAGTAAATAAAACTATCTATTGGTCAAAATAAGGCAAAATAGAAAAAAATGCTTCAGAAAACTAAGTAATTACGTACGGGCAAAATTACCTGTTTTAGGGGGGGCTTCATTCTTTTTGTTATCCTCATTGTCATCTGCTTGTTGCACATCAGCTTTTTTTGTTTCTAGGTCAAAATTGTCATAGGAGCTTTGATTACCATACAAAAAAGAACATGAAAAAAAAGAATTAGATAAAGAAAATGAATTACTAAATAAAAATTTAGTTATACACAAACTTAATACAGAATTAAAAGTAGTAAATGAAAAATATAACCAACAAATTATTGAATACAAAGATATAATAAATGAGTATAAACAACAAGTAAATGATCTTCAAAATAGAATTGAAAGAATAACAAATAGAGCTATAGACAAACCTTCTTTATATAATAACAATAGTAGTAATACACGAATAATATCTCTCCAACCTTTTGATTTATCAAAAGATTACATAAGGGATGCTGACTGCGCAATAGTGGTGGAGGGGTATCTTGATTTTCTGGCGCCTTTCCAAGACGGCGTAAAGAACATAGTAGCATCGCTTGGCACTGCGCTTACCCAGGAGCAGGCAAGGCTTTTAAAGAGGTACACCCATAATATAGTGATGATTTATGATCCCGACGACGCAGGACAGATAGCTACCCTTAGGACCCTGGATGTGTTTATAGAAGAAGAGATGGATGTAAGGGTAGTTTCTCTTCCGAAGGGTTTTGATCCGGATTTATTTGTGCGGCAGGAAGGCATCGAGGCCTTTAAGGAAAAGGTCAAAAATGCCCAAGGGCTTTTTGATTACAAATTAGAGGCATTGAAGTCGCGCTTTGATATAAAAGAGGCCCAAGGGAAGGCAAAGATAGCCTCTGAGATGTTGCCTACAATAAACAGGTTTAAAAATGCGATCTTAAAGGCTGAGTATATCAAACTTCTTTCTGCTGAGCTAAACGTAGAAGAGCAGTATGTCCTGCAGGAGCTCAAAAAAATAAAGGGGGAAAGGGCCTATCTGGATATAAGCCAGTCAGCCCCCAGGAAACTGGCTAATATAAATCCAACAGAGAAATTGTTAATAAAAATGATGTTGGATGAAACTGATACTATTAGCCGTGTAAAAGAGATGCTCCAGCCGGATGATTTTAAGGGCGAGATTACCTCCAAGATAGTTTCGCTAATGTTTGATTTGGCTAGTCAAGGCAAAAGCATAGAGCCAAGCCACCTCATAAATTATTTTGGCGAAGAGGACATCTCGCGGTTAATCTCTGAGTCTACCCTTACGCCTGAGATTTCTTCAGAGAACAAAGAGAGGGTTATAGACGATTGCATAATACGGCTTAAGAGCGACAGGCTAAAAGTAAGGAAGCAGCATCTCCAAGAAGAGATAACTACGGCGCAGCGTTTAGGTAATGATGAGAAACTACATCTATTAATAGAAGAGTTTAATAATTTAACCAAGATGAGGTGAGCGTGAAAACTGAAAAGAAGGAATACACGAAAAAAGATATAGAAAAAATTATTGCCCTGGGTAAGCAAAAGGGTTATCTGACCTATGATGAGGTCAATGAGTTATTGCCTGAAGGGGTTTCTTCATCAGAAGATATAGACAGGATCCTTGATCTGTTGGGGAATGAGGATATTCAGATAATAGAGAATGAGGAGGAGCGCGGTCACGATAAGCCTAGCCCGGTATTAAAAGAAGAACTGCTTAGTGAGCAGCTTAAGTCAGAGGAAAGGTTTCAGCCTTTGGATGATCCGGTAAAGATGTACCTTAAGCAGATGGGCTCTATCTCCCTGCTTTCCAGAGAAAGCGAGATTGAGTTAGCTAAAAAGATCGAAGAGGCCGAGGAGAAGTTTAAAAAGGCGGTCCTGGTAACCAGGTTTGTGCGTAATGAAATGGTCTGCGTAGTCGATGATATACTGGAAGGAAAGCTAAACCTTGAAGAGGTCACCAAAGAGGAGATTAAAGCTAATAAGAATAATATCCTTAAGAGGATGGGGAGGACCCTGCAGTTATTGAAAGGGACTCGCAGCGAATCTAGGAGTATTGAGTTATTGCTCAAGTTTAACTTTACCACCTCGGTTATTGAAAAGGCAGTGCGTAGGCTAGGGCTCTTGATTAGGGAGTTGGAACAGATAAGCAGGCAGAGGAAGCGTAACCCTGCCAGGAGGCGCTTTATCCTGCATAAATTTGGAGAGCCTTACCCTAAGATAAAAGAACAGATGAAGCTGGTCAGGTCTACGCATATGAAATTCAGCCGCACTAAAAAGTACCTGGTAGAGGCTAATCTTAGACTGGTGGTAAGTATAGCCAAAAAATATACTAACCGCGGCTTATCCTTTTTGGATTTGATACAGGAAGGCAATATCGGGCTTATGCGTGCAGTAGAAAAATTTGAATACAAGCGGGGTTATAAATTCTCTACTTATGCTACCTGGTGGATAAGGCAGGCGATCACGCGCTCTATCGCCGATCAGGCGCGCACCATAAGGATCCCTGTGCATATGACTGAAACGATAAATAAGATAATCAGATTTTCGCGGGTCTTTGTTCAGCAGAACGGCAGGGAGCCTTTGGCTGAAGAGATCGCCTATAAGATGCGCCTGCCTCAGGATAAAGTGAAGGTAATACTCAAGATCGCGCAGGAGCCTATATCACTGCAGATGCCTATCGGAGATGAGGGGGATACGCATTTCGGTGATTTTATCCAGGATAAAAAGGCAGTCTCGCCTGCCAATGCCACCATGCGCGCCATGCTTAAAGACGAGATGGGCTTTGCCCTCGCCACCCTTACGGAAAGGGAAAAGAAGATACTGGTCCTGCGTTTCGGTATCAGCGACGGTTGCCCGCGCACGCTGGAGGAGGTCGGCAATGTTTTTAAGGTCACCCGCGAGCGGGTACGCCAGATCGAGGCTAAGGCCTTAAAGAAATTAAGACATCCTACGCGCTCAAGAAGATTACGCACCTTTCTGGATATGGCGCTGGTGCATCAAAGGGAGTATTGACACTAACACCTTCCTTTTCAAGCCCTTCCAACCATAAAAAAACTTTACAATAGCCGGATAATCTGCTAATATTAAAATTTTAGCAGATTATCGGGCCCATAGCTCAGCGGTAGAGCAGGAGACTCATAATCTCTTGGTCGTAGGTTCGAATCCTGCTGGGCCCAGTTTGTGAAAACTGGGAATAGGGCGATTGGCTCAGCTGGTTAGAGCGCCACATTCACATTGTGGAGGTCAGAGGTCCGAATCCTCTATCGC
>JBAXNZ010000117.1:0-3349 GCA_037133515.1 bacterium | reverse complement strand
CCGTCGTTATTAACCCTTCGAAGTCCAAGACCCAGACAGTGCAGGTCAAGAATTACCTGCCCGTTGAGGTTAAGCCAAAGGATATTACGGAGCTTGGGGGCCTTGAGCTAGAGTATGATTCGGCACAATCCATATATTATGTCTATAAACATAACCTGGAGCTCTCTCCCGGAGAGATGCGCGTATTTGAGGTAGAAGTAGAAGATATCTGGGTGGTCTCTGATAAAACGCTTTCTGACCTTAAGAGGCGCGCCGAAGGCATCCTGAAGAAGGCTGAGAGTACCGCTTATTATGAGAGCTGTAAGGAGATAGCCGATACCATTTATCCCAGGCTAGATGAGATAGCTACCTCGCAGAGCGATGAGGCGATAAGCCGCGCCCAGCATATAGGTATATACCGCCAGAATCTCCTGGTGCTGGATAAGGTCAAAGAGGATATCGCCAGGATGGAGAAGATTCTGGCTACTGCCGGAGGCCCGATCGCCCCTGAGATGCTCTCCAAGACCAAGATAAAGGCAGAATCTCCCACCAAGACTATTACCTGGATAGTAGTTTTTATCATCATTATCTTTATTGGGCTCCTGGCCGGCGTCCTATTTTTCACCTGGCACCGCCAGTCGCGCATTACCAAAGATGCGCTTTTATCAGCTAAGAAATCTGCCTTCCCCGAGCCTTCAGGCACAGAGGGGAAAGAAGAGCCGAAAGAAGAGCTCCCACAAACTTAAAAAAGGCGAATGAAAGATGGCGCTGGAAGTCTCTGTATTAAGCCCTAAAGAAATTATCTTTGAGGGCCAGGTCAAGAGCCTTATTGTCCCGGGAGAGCAGGGGGTATTTGAACTGCTCTCTTTTCATAAGCGTATTTTAAGCCGCCTGATCTCCGGGACCCTGGTCGTAGACGGCCAGAGCATCTACATAAGACGAGGCGTGATCAAGGTCAACCAGAATATAGTCACTGTTTTAGTGGAAGAGTAAAATAAAGAATGAGCCGCAACGCCCTGGTTATTTTAATTTTTGTTTTCTGCCTTCTGGGCCCCTGTGCAGTATTCGCCGCTACCGGTTTTGCCAGCATAAGCGCCCTGGGCAGAAACCCTTCATCCGCACCCAAGATCTTTACCGCCATGATTATCACCCTGGTCTTTGCCGAAGCGCTGGCGCTTATTGCGATATTGGTCGCCTTTCAATTACTAAGCCAATCTTAAGCCTAATAAAAAAAAGAGTTGCACGGGTAAACTTGTGCTATAATAAGTTATTGTATTTAATTATATAGCAAGGACTGAACACCTGATTTATCTATCTAGCGAAGTCCTTGTGTTTTTTACAAGGAGAAAAGATGCTGATTATTTCTTTGATATTGCTTCTTTTGTTCATTTTTGTCGGCCTTATCTTTATGCTGCGCCGTATCTTAACGCAGAATGTAGTCCTGGCTACAAACCATCTAGAAGAGCTTTCCCAAGAGTTTGCCCAGAAAGAGAAGGAGATAGGCAAGCAGCTGGATGAAGCCAAAAAGAAGTCGCAGGAGATGGTAGCACTTGCCAGGCAAGAGGCAGAAAAACTAAAAGAGGAGATTATAAAGGATGCCGAAAATCAAAAGGATAAGATTGTCTCTGCGGCCAGGGTTCAGGGTGAAGAGGCAATAGAGCAGGCTGATAAATCCCGTCAGACCTTGCTTTCGGAGATAAACGAAAGGATAGACAGGGAGGCGATAAAAAAGGCCTGCGAGCTTATTCGCGATGCGCTCCCTGAGCAGTTTCGCCTTGATGCGCATAAGCACTGGGTCAATGAGTTGATAGAGGCAGGATTTTCCAGCCTCCAACATCTAAACCTTCCTCCTGACGCAAAAGACGCTAAGATTACCTCTGCCTTTGCCTTAGAAGAATCGCAGCGTAAGGCCATCTATAAAAAAATAAAAGATATCGTAGGAAGCGAAGCCAAGATAAGAGAAGAGATAGATTCGGCGATAATAGCGGGGCTGGTAATTTCCTTAGGCAGCCTCGTATTAGACAGCAGCCTTAAGAATAAAGTCCAAGAGAGGGCAAAGGATGTCCAGTCAGCAAATAATAAATAATAAAGAGGCGCTGGATTTCCAAGTACGTGAGGTCGGCTACGTAGAGTCGGTGCGTAAGTTTATCGTTATTGCTACGGGCCTACCCTCCTGCATGAACGGCCAGATTGTCGAGTTTTCAACCGGCACCCTTGGCCTGGTTATGGGTTTTACCGAGACTAAAGTGCAGATCCTGGTCTTGGGAGATGCCACTACTATCCGCGCAGGAGATGAGGTTTATAATAAAAGCCGTTCCATGGTCATACCGGTCTCAGAGGCATTTTTAGGTCGTATGGTAAATGCCCTCTGTCAGCCGCAAGACTGCAAGGGTGTTATAGAGGCAAAGGAATATTTCCCGGCATTTAGGGTTGCCCCCGGTGTTATGGAGCGCGTTCCGGTAAAAGAAACGCTTGAGACCGGAACACTCCTCCTGGATGCGATCATACCTATAGCTAAAGGACAACGCCAGCTGCTTATAGGAGACAGGCTTACCGGAAAGACTACTGTTGCGTTGGATGCCATACTTAACCAAAAAGGTAAGAACGTAGTCTGTATCTATTGCTGTATCGGCAAGCCCTATTCCAGCCTTTTAAAGATACTGGATATCTTAAAAGAAAAAGAAGCCCTGGATTACACTATAATAGTAACAGGGGTTGCCTCTTTGTCTACCGGAGAGCAGTATCTTGCCCCTTATACCGCCTGCGCCTTGGGTGAGTATTTCATGTATAAAGGCCGCGACGTGCTGGCGGTCTTTGATGACTTAACCAAACATGCCTGGATATATAGACAGATCTCGCTTCTCTTAGAGCGCGCGCCAGGCAGAGAGGCATACCCAGGGGATATATTCTATATACATTCGCAGCTGGTTGAGCGCGCAGGCTACCTTAAGCCGGAATTAGGCGGCGGCTCAATGACCTTCCTGCCTATCGTGGATATCCTGCAGGGAGACGTCACAGGCTATATCCCTACTAACCTTATCTCCATGACCGACGGCCAGCTCTATTTTTCCACCAGCCTTTTTAATAAGGGCTTTAAGCCTGCGATTGACTTTGGGCTTTCCGTATCGCGTATAGGAAACAAGGCGCAGTGGCCGGGGATTAAGGGCTTAAGCAAGACCTTAAGGCTTGACTATCTGCAGTATAAAGAACTGCTGCAGATGACGCAGCTACGTACCACCGGGCTATCCAAAGAAGCTGAGTCCAGGCTTAAGCGCGGAGAGGCGATAAACCAGTTGATCATTCAGGATAAAAACAAGCCGGTTGCGCTTGAGGAGCAGATAGTCTATTTATACGCTTTGAGCCTGGGAGT
>JBAXNZ010000116.1:0-3373 GCA_037133515.1 bacterium | reverse complement strand
ATTCTCCGTTAGCAAAACCCGTCATTGTTATCTCTGGCCTCTCTTTGCCTTTCCTGTAGAATTCATTCAATGTTGTTTTAATGAGCCTCTTTAAATCCAGGGATAACTTATCCGGGCTTACCTTAATCCTTTTCTTGAATTCTTTATAATTAATAATAAGCAGGCTGATTAAATATAATCTTATGCCTCTGAGTAAAAGGATTTTTATCCTGTCTCTGGTCTCTTTATTTAACGTATTTAAGGTATAAAAACGCGGTAGGGTAAAATAAAATTTGCTACCTACCCCTAACTTAGACTCTGCCCAGATCTCACCACCATGCCTCTCTACCAGCTCTCTGGCAATAGCTAGCCCTAAGCCTAATCCTTTGCGGTCAAGGCCCGAGGCACTAGATATCTGCATAAATTTATCGAATACCCTATCCAGGTCAGCCTTGGCAATACCTATGCCCGTATCTATCACCCCGACTCTTACCTTGGTTTCCAGGATCTTCAACTCTACGATGATGCTGCCGTCTTCTTCCGTAAATTTAATCGCATTATTAATAAGGTTAGTAATGACCTGGTTGATTTTTCCCACATCCATAAAGATATTGACCTCTTCTTTGGGCAGGTCATATTTTAAAGTTATTCTTTTCTCCTCGGTCATTTTATTAAAGAAAGCTAAGGGTTCCCGGATAAGATTACTAAAGTTTACCAGAGAATAATGCAATTTGATCTTATTGTTTTCGATGCGGGATATATCCAGCAGTTCTTCGATAAGATGTCCTAGGCGGCCGATATTATCGGCAGCCTTTCTTAAAAATTCTTTTTGCTTTTCATTGACCGGGCCAGCCAGTTCCTCAAAGACAAGCATGATCGCTTCTTTGATTATCGCCAGCGGAGTTCTTAATTCATGCGAGGCAGTAGAGATAAATTCTGACTTTAGCTTATTTAATTCCTCTAATACGCTCAGTTTCTTCTCGATAGCTGTCTTCTCTTGGCTGACGGAGTCAAGGTGCACGCGCCGGGTTATATCGCGGGTAATGCCTATCAGTCCAATGACCCTGCCTTTTTTATCAAAACGGGGGATCTTAGTGGTTGAAACATAATTATCTATCCCGTCCGGCCGCGTGGCCCTTTCTACCTTATCAATAATAGGCTTACCTGTATCCATCACATAGCGGTCATCCTTTGCCATCATCCTTGCGCGCTCTCTTGAAAAAAAGTCAAAGTCAGTTTTACCTACTACCTGCTGGGGCTTAAGATTTAATCCCTTTGCATGGGCCCGATTTACAAAGACGAGCCTCCCCTTTCTATCTTTAAAATATATGACATCTGGGATCTGGTCCATAAGATCTAGGAAAAGCAGGTATTTCTCAAGCAGCTCATCGCAATTAACCTGCGCTTTGATGTTTTTCTTTTGCGCCATTTTATTTATTCCTAAAAATAAGGCTGATGCCCTTAAGCGTAAGATCTTGATCTATGCTGTCTATCTCTTGGCAATACCTGGCAATGGATATAATATTGCCGCCGGTGCCGATGACCTTGGCATTTTCACCGATCTTCTTCTTTATCTTAAGGCTCAAAAGATCTACTGCTGATGCAAAACCATAGAATATTCCGCTAAGCATGCTGTTTCTCGTATCGCGGCCGATAAATTCTTTTGGCCGGCTCAATTCTATCCTGGGCAATAAGGCAGTCTCTTGGCTTAAGGCCCTAAGTGAAATCCCCAGGCCCGGCAGGATTATCCCTCCCATGTATGCCTTATCCTTAGAGATTACATCCAGGGTAATCGCTGTGCCAAAATCAACCACAATTATGGGCGCTCCATAAAATTTGATCCCGGCATAGGCATTGACTAATCTGTCAAAGCCAACTTGAAGAGGATTACGGTAAAGATTCTTAAGAGGAACTTCCATGTTTTTTCCTAGTATATATAGAGAGGTACCTGGACTTTTGCTTAAACCCCCTGCTACGGTGCGAGTTACAGCCGGCACAACGCTACAGATAACCGAAGCATCTATAGAATAGCCTGATAAGGCCTTTTTTAGTTTCTTTGTACTATAACCTTTAGTAGGTACAAAGAACCTTTTAAAGAGCCTTTTACCTTTAAAGATCCCAAAGTTAATATTGGTATTGCCGATATCAATGGCTAAATGTACGGCTTAGCTCCTTTAGCTTATCCCTGATAGCTGCTGCTTTTTCAAACTGCAGGTTACGGGCAGCTAGTTCCATCTCGTATTGTAACTGTGAAATAACCTTGCGCAGCTCATACTCATCCTGCTCTTCTCCGGTTAGGTTAGCCACTAACACCTCTGCCTCCTGCAGCTGTTCAATGCCGTCATTTATAGCCTTTTTTATAGAAGTAGGGTTAATCTTATTTTTACGGTTGAACTCCAGCTGTATTTCTCTCCTACGCCTGCTTTCAGAGATCGCTTTTTGCATTGAACCAGTTACAGTATCCGCGTACATAATCACCAGGCCATTGATATTCCTAGAAGCGCGTCCGGCAACCTGGATTAAAGAAGTAGCTGAACGCAAGAACCCTTCCTTATCCGCATCCAATATGGCAACTAGTGAGACTTCGGGCAGGTCCAGCCCTTCCCTAAGCAGGTTTATCCCTACCAGGCAATCAAATTTCTTGCGCCTTAAATCTTTTAATATCCGCGAGCGCTCAATAGTCTCTATCTCTGAATGTAGGTATTGTACCTTTAATCCTGCCTCTTGTAAATAGTTAGTCAGGTCTTCGGACATCCTTTTGGTTAGGGTAGTAACCAAAACGCGCTCATTATTCTTTGCGCGAATCCTGATTTCCTTTATCAGGTCATCCACCTGGCCTTCAATGGGCCGGATAATTATTTCAGGATCAACCAGGCCTGTAGGCCTGATAATCTGCTCTATCGCCTTACCCCCGCTCATCTTTACCTCATACTCATTCGGCGTGGCTGAAACAAAAACCGCCTGGTTAATGAGCTCTTCAAATTCCTGGAATCTTAAGGGGCGGTTATCCAGGCAGGAAGGTAACCGAAAACCGTATTCTACCAGCACTTCTTTTCTGGCGCGGTCTCCTTCATACATCCCGCGTATCTGGGGGACTGTTACATGGGACTCATCAATTATTATCAAGAAATCGCGCGGAAAATACTCAAGCAATGAATACGGCCTTGAGCCCGGTAAGCGGCCGCTAAGATGGCGGGAATAGTTTTCAACGCCATGGCAATAGCCTATCTCTTTAAGCATCTCCATATCGTAGCGGGTGCGGGACTCTAGCCTCTGGGCCTGGAGCAGTTTATTCTTCTTCTTTAAGAACGCCAACTGAACTAGCAATTCTTCTTCTATGGATTTTATAGCGCTTGCTATGTTATCCTCGGAGACAATAAAATGCTTTGCCGGA
>JBAXNZ010000115.1:0-3622 GCA_037133515.1 bacterium | reverse complement strand
AGAAGTAAGGGGCAATGAAAACTAAGACTGTCTTTAGTTGTCAGAACTGCGGTTATCAGTCTCCTAAATGGCTGGGCAGGTGCCCTGATTGCAATAGCTGGAATTCGTTTGTGGAAGAAGACTTTGCTGCTCCGGCAGCAAAAGGAAAGGAGAGGGTTTCGCTATACAAAGAGGCGCCGGTATTATTAAATGATGTAGAGATTAAGGAAGAACATCGCCTTAAAACAGAGATAGCAGAGTTGGATAGGGTTTTGGGAGGCGGTATAGTACTGGGTTCTGTAATCCTGGTAGGCGGTGACCCCGGTATAGGTAAATCTACTATAGCCTTACAGGTCTCAAACAAGATTACTGAGGCAGGCCATACCGTACTTTACGTAAGCGGTGAAGAGTCAGTTGCCCAGACAAAGCTTAGGGCTAGAAGATTAGGTGCTGGCAAGGGTAAGGGAAATCTCTACATAGTGAATCAGACTGACCTTTCCATGATTACCGAGTATATAAAGAAACTAAAGCCCCAGGTTGTGATCATAGATTCCATACAGGTTATCTTTGAGCCCAGCATCAGCTCTTCTCCCGGAAGCGTCAGCCAGGTAAGGGAATGCTCCGGGATCCTGACACAATTAGCCAAGACTACAGGCACCTCGCTTATTATTATCGGCCATGTTACTAAAGAAGGGACTATCGCAGGTCCCCGGGTGCTTGAGCATATTGTAGATACGGTACTCTATTTTGAAGGGGACAGGTTCTCGACCTATAGGATTCTGCGGGGCGTAAAAAACAGGTTCGGCTCTACCAATGAGATAGGCGTATTCCAAATGGGCTCGGCAGGCCTTGAAGAGGTGAAGAATCCCTCAGAGATATTTTTATCAGAGCGGCCAAAGGATGTTTCAGGCTCGGTAGTAGTTTCTATACTGGAAGGGAGCAGGCCGCTTTTGGTTGAGATCCAGGCCCTAGTAAGCAAGGCAGGCTTTGGTTATGCCAGTCGCCGCACTCAAGGATTTGATTATAACCGCCTAAGTTTATTAGTTGCTGTTTTAGAAAAAAGGGTTGGCCTGCACTTAGAGGCAGAGGATATCTTTGTCAATGTGGCAGGAGGCATAAAGGTAGAAGACCCGGCAGCAGACCTAGGCGTAGCATTGGCAGTAGCTTCAGCCTTTCGCGAACAGCTGCTTATTGCCGATACTGTTTTTTTAGGAGAGATAGGTTTGGCGGGAGAAGTGAGGAGTATTTCGCAGGTAACTTTACGCATAAATGAGGCCCAGAAACTAGGATTTAAGCGTTGCGTATTACCAAAAAATAATTTTAAGAACTTAAATCATAAAAAAGAAAACCTGGAATTAATACCAGTGTCCAGCTTAAAAGAGGCACTGGATATTGCAGCTTTGGTTAAGGTATAGTACAGATATTTATTGCGTATTTATCCTAAAATTATAAGGAGGGAAGAAAATGAATCTATTATTATTGCGTATTCTTTTTATGGTAAGCGGTATGGTTATCGGTTACCAGGCACTTGAACCGAAAGGTTTTGGGTTGGCGGGTGTCGGCGTAGGTATTTTTGCCGGACTTTTTATTATATTTCTTGAGATAGGGATGCGCCGGGTTTCGGTGAGAGGATTATCAAGCGCGGTATTCGGGCTTATCCTGGGCCTGATCATGGCAAAATTGGTTACCGATGCTTTAAGCCTTGCCCCGCTATCAACTGCCAGCCTTCCTTTTATTAGGTTTGTGCTTACGCTTATTTTCTGTTATTTAGGAATGGTCATAGGCCTGCGCGGCAAAGACGAATTCAATATTATCATACCCTATGTAAGATTACGCAGGCAGGATCAGCAGGAGGAACTTACTCTTCTGGATACGAGCGCAATTATTGACGGAAGGATCCTAGATATCTTCAAGACAAAGTTTTTAGAAGGAAAGATCGCGCTCCCGCGCTTTGTATTAAAGGAACTGCAGCAGATCGCCGATTCTACTGATCCTATAAAACGCCAGAGAGGAAGAAGGGGGCTTGAGATATTGCATGCCATACAGAAAGAGAGCGGGGCGGATATTACCTTACACGAAGAGGATTTTCCGGAGATCCCGGAGGTAGATGCAAAGCTGGTTAAATTAGCCAAGCTCCTGGAGGCCAAGATCATGACAGTGGATTTCAATCTAAACCGCGTGGCTACCCTCCAGGGAGTCAAGGTCCTGAATATAAACGAACTAGCCAATGCCTTAAAACCAGTGGTCTTTCCAGGGGAGCAGATGCAGGTCAAATTGCTTAAGGAGGGTAAAGAACATAATCAGGGAGTAGGTTATCTTGAGGACGGGACCATGGTGGTAGTGGAAGATGCGCGCAAGCTCATCGGTCAGGAAGTAAGGGTTGTAGTCACATCGGTTTTACAGACCCAGGCAGGCAGGATGATCTTTACCAAGATGGAAAGATGATATGCCGGTGAGCGCTATAGTCTTGGCTGCAGGTAGAGGCTTGAGGTTTAATCTTAAGGTTTCTAAACCACTCTCTCAGGTTAACTCTCGGCCAGTTATAGCATATTGCTTAGAGAGGCTTCAGCGGCACCCTTCTATTAGCGATATTATTGTGGTAGTTAACGCTACGAACAGAAAGGGTATTACTGCTGTAATAAAGCGCTTTAAGATAAACAAGGCGAGCAAAGTAGTCCTGGGAGGAAGAAGGCGGCAGGATTCAGTGCGTAATGGATTAAAAATAATAAGCAATCGCACTGAATTTGTTTTAGTGCATGACGCAGCCAGACCGTTTATTGATACTAAAATAGTATCTACGCTGATAAGGCAAGCCCGGCGTCTGGGTGCTGCTATACCGGCAGTGCCGGCGCGTTCAACCATAAAAAGAGTTAGCCCCAGGATGATAGTTGAGAAAACAATATCCAGAGATAATCTCTGGGAGGCCCAGACTCCCCAGGTTTTTAATAGAGAGCTACTTCTTAAGGCCTATAAGAGGTTTGGCCATATAGATGTTACCGACGATGCAATGCTGGTTGAGATGCTAGGGGTGAAGGTAGTGGTGGTACCTGGCTCCTATGACAATATAAAAATAACTACCCCGCAAGACCTGGCATTAGCAGAGGCTATCTCTAAATCTAAAAGAAGATTAAGATGAAATCGCGCATAGGTATAGGTTATGATATACATCGGCTGGTTGAAGGCAGGCCGCTTTTTATCGGAGGGGTGGAGCTTCCCTATATCAAGGGGCTCCTCGGCCATACAGACGGCGATGCGCTCTTGCACGCTATATGCGATGCCATCCTGGGAGGCCTGACTGAAGGTGATATCGGAGAGCATTTTCCTGATAATGATGAACGCTACTATGGCATATCAAGTACTGAGTTATTGAAGGAAACAATAGCGCTTATGAAAAAAAGAGGCTTTGCTATCGGCAACATAGACGCCGTAGTGATTGCGCAGGAGCCGATCCTGTCTCCTTTTAAAAAACAGATAGAAAGAAAGATTGCCGAGGTTATCGGTATCCTAGAGGGTTGCGTTAACGTAAAGGCAAAGACTAACGAGGGGATAGGTGAGTTAGGCAGGAAAGAGGCGATTGCTGCTTATGCAGTGGTAATAATGGATGAGGGGGTATAAGAATGAATTGCATTCCTAGTATAGTACT
>JBAXNZ010000114.1:0-3636 GCA_037133515.1 bacterium | reverse complement strand
TAAAATTATTTCCCGCTACCTGTATATCGCGGCTTAAATGAGGCATCCCGTCTTCCAGGATACTGAGGTTACTGAAGGAGGAGCCGATATTAAGCAGGGCGATAGATTTAGACTGGGGGAGGTCTTCTTTTGTATAGTTGAAATTAAAAGCATTTATTATGGCTACGGAATCAATATCGACATTGCTGACGTGTAATCCTGCTGATTCTATTAATTTCAGTCGCTGCTCTAAGAATTCTTTCTTTATTGCCGCAAGCATTACCAGCATCTTATTATCGGGTAAATCTGATTTTAATATAGCTGCGTCTAAATTGACTTCGGAGACCGTAAAGGGTATATGCTTCTGCGCCTCAAACTTAAGCGACTGCGCAAGTTCTTGAGCAGTCATCTTGGGAAAATTTACGTACCTGATAATTGACGAAGGCCCGCAAACTGATATATTTGCCTTTTTGATATTCTGGGATTGAGCGATATTCTTTAGAAGCGGCTCTAAATCAGCCTGCGTCGGCTCTGCCCCGAAACCGCACAGCTCTATACCCTCCTTAGCAAACCTTAGCTTTATAAATTTTATACCTGAAGTTCCTATATCTAAACTCAGGATAATCTTTTCCTTGAGGAATTTAGTTTTTAATCCGGATGGGAATTTCATAAATCTAATTTAGTTCTCCTTCCAGGAAACAATAGAACTGGTTGATGAGCTTAGAAGATCCAATGCCGTGTTTATCTGTGCCTGGTCCCAATTCAGGGTTACGTGCCCTTTAATGGTGGTATCTACCGTAGTGCTACTTTCGGCAAGCACGCTGCCGTTTGTAGTTACCGTGCCGGTCATGGTCAGAGTCCCAATAACATAGATAATGCCGTTAAAATCTACTGTGCCTGAGAAGTGCGTGTTTCCGGAGATAATTAAAATACCGCTCCCTGCTAGGTCCCCTGCAATGGTCAAGGTTGAGCCCGCAGGCACATTAACCCAGGTAATGCCGTCAACAGCGCCTAGGGTAGACGGGGTGTAGACATGCGTAGCATGACTCTCCATATCCGACTTAGTAGACCCGAAGAGGGCGGCAAAATCCAGGGTAGAGTGCTCCTTCTTGCTATCAGATGGATTAATAGTTACTGCTCCTCTAATGTCCAGGCTCGTAGTTGTCTCAATGGCGAACGGAAAATTGGCGGCATCAGGCCCGGTTGTTACTTCGACTGCCTCAGCCGTTATTCTGCGCGTAACTGCCCCGCCGGAAGGCATTCTTACCGAACCTGTAGAATTTATTGTGTAAAGATTAGTAGTGGCGTTAATGGTTTCCACCGAGCCCCGCGTGCTGTAGGTATAATTCGCATTATTATCCAGCAGGGTTGCGTTGGTGATATCAAACGCAGGGATGAGATCAATAGCCCGGGCAAGGCCTGCCTCTGCCAGCCAGAATGCCCGGATAGACTCTACGTATCGCTTAGTCAGGGTATTCTCATTAATGCTCTTAAAATAAAAAGATGAAGCTAGCACAGAGAGTACCAGGATAATTACCAGGCCAAAAACCAGCACTGCGCCTTTATTATTCATTCCTTACTTTTACCTCTTCGGTTAAGTTATAGCTTAAGATACGGCCCTGCCGGGCGAACTCCTGGCCTGCAATAACAATAACTACCCTGCCGTTACTAGCCTGAAGCCCATCTTTAGTCAAAGGCACTACACTTTCGTCGCTGGTATCCACGGTATAAAAAGGAATAGCCGTGATATTGTAAAAGTTCCTGCTTGATAAGACCACGCCGACAGAGTTAAGGATGTTACGCGTGAGCGTAGTATTTGCCGCGCTGTAGTTATATTCCGTAAAGTTAGCATCTAATTCATAGTTAGCATTCGTAATATTCCACCTTTGGACCGGCCTGAATTTTGCATACGTAGTCGAAGGGACGGGTTCACTATTCACAATTTGCTGGGTGACGGTTTGACGAAAATCCCTAACCACTATATCAAGTACCCCCCGCACGTTCGCCTGCAGGTCTACCTGGGCAGTGCTTATAGACCTGCTGGTTTCACCGATGGTTAAAGCCACACAGAGTGCCGCCATTACCACGCCGATAATCAGGGTGCCGGCAAGCGCCTCAACAAGGGTAAAAGCCCTACTCTTGACCGAAGATCCGGGTGGTAAGCACATACTCCCTGGCTCTCCTTCTTTTATCCGTCCAGCTGACATTTACCTCTACCTCCTTGACCCTACCGCTACTGCCTATCGATGTCTCCGCAGGCACGGAGATACTTTCATCCTGCAAATTGGCAAGATTAGGAGGCGCATAATCCCCTATTATATCACTAAACGCCCGGCTTTTAATCTGCTCCAGCACGTATTGCGCGTCATTGGCTGCGGTAAGCAGCTCTTTGTTCGATGCGTTTAAAAAAATGCAATTAACAAAGGTATACAGGAGTGCCGTAATAGAAATAAGCAGGAGTGCTGAAGTAAACATCACCTCTAAGAGCGTCAACCCAGCTTTTGACCGCTTATTGCCTATTGCGCGATAGCTCATACTATTCTTTTTTACTGCACTCCTCGAAGAGAAGCGAGCCTCCGGTTACTACGGTATAACTCATCCTCCCCGTAAGTTTGCAGCTGGCAGGTATTGCCGAGCAGCTGTAACTTGCAGGCTCAAGCCTCTGACAGCTATAATTATACCCCTTTACCGGAGATTCAGCTATGTAGTTCTGGTCCAGATAACGGGGAGATGTCTTTATTAAAACAGAGAGGTTGGCGGGAAAAATACCTTTATTATCTTTGGCGTAATTCTCAAGTGCGGTAGAGATCATTTTTAAGGTGGTAAGAGCACTTGATTCGTTCTGCGAGATGCTTATCTTGATTATCTGCTCTACGGTAGTCCTTAAAAGAAGCGCGGTAACAGCAATGACAATCATTACGGTAACTAAACTGCGCGCTTTATTATTTATCATATCTTCACGCTTATCCTAACATGGTTAACCCTAAGTAGATACAATAAATTCTAACATAAAAATAGCTTTTCGCAAGAGAAATGTAGGGAAAATAAAAAAATGGGGACGAAAAAATGGGGAAGTTTCTATTGTTTAGAAACGTCCCCATTTCATAAAAACTGCGGATATTTTAGAGTGCAGTAAATGCTGTACAAGCTGCTTGATTAGCAGGCGTTGTTCCAGCAGCGTCAACCCTGACCACACCATCTGAACCTACGCAGAAAGAACGCACACCCGTAACATTGGGGGTCTGCGGTGCGGCATAGGAAAAGAAATCAGCAGCTACACCCGTCCCTCCCATCCCATAGACGTAGCCGTTCTTGGTGCAGGTCGCCGTAGCACAACCAATAGTACTATCAACATACGGAGGATTGGGAGAACCCAAAGCATTAAGCGTTAGCGGTAATGCGCCGGTAGCAGACCAGAAACTCTGCGCAGCAGTAGAAAGCGTATGCACGTTAGAGATCGCTGCACCTTCATTAGCATTCAAGCGCGCACGCAACAGGTTAGGTATAGCTATAGCCGCCAGTAAGGCGATAATAGCTACTACAATCATGATTTCGACTAAAGTAAAACCTTTCTTCATGTTGTAATACCTCCTTTCTAAGGTATAATTGACTATTACCGGAAAAATCCAGACCCTCATTTTATGAGCCTGCTTGTTG
>JBAXNZ010000113.1:0-3662 GCA_037133515.1 bacterium | reverse complement strand
CTTGTTAATCTTTGCCAAAGGGATGCTTAATGGCCTGGCTGCGCTATTGATATGCACCGTATCCTCATCCACTGCGGTCATCACGCCATCCCACTCAAGCTTGCCCTCTACCGGCTCTTTTAAAAAGAACTTTACCAATTTATCTTTACAGCGCAGGAAATCCTTCTTTTCGCGCAGCGGCCTATCCAAGCCAGGAGAAGAGACCTCCAGGAGGTAGTTCTCCTGTAGAATGGCTTTTTCATCTAATGCAACGCCTAACTCCCTATTAAGTTGGGCGCACTCACCCAGGCTTATCCCACCTTCAGTTCTATCTGCCAAAACCCTAAGCACCTGGTCCTGGCCTTGCCTGCGATAAACCAGCTCTATCAACTCAAGGCCCCGGCTCGCCAAATATTCTGAGATAATCTTGTTTAGCTCTTGCGTAATTTCGTATCTATCCATTTAAGATCTTTTCTATTTCCCGAATTAGCTCTTCGCTGTTTTTAAAAAACTTCTCGTTGCTTTTACGCAGCTTAAGCTCTACTTCGTTGCTCTTTAAAAATTCCTTTCCTATGACTACCTGCAGGGTTATGCCTAAGAGGTCTGCGTCTTTAAACTTGACCCCTGCTCGCTCATCGCGGTCATCCAAAAGCACGGATACCCCTTTAGCGCTAAGCTGCCCGTAAATATCCTGCGCCTTCTGCATAATCTTTTTATCCGCGATATCAAGAGGAAGGACTACAACCCTAAACGGACTGACCTCGCCTGGCCAGATAATCCCGTTTTCGTCGTTATTCTGCTCTATGATTGCTGCAATAAGCCTTGAGACCCCGATACCGTAACATCCCATGATAATCGGCTTAAGCTTACCTTCGGCATCCAGGAAATTAGCTTCAAGCGCTAAGCTGTATTTAGTCCCTAATTTAAAGATGTGGCCGATCTCAATGCAGTTTACCTTCTCTAACTTTACCTTGCATTTTAGGCAGCTCTTCTGGTCTTCGCTAAAAGCATAAGCAATCTTACATGCGGGGCAACGCAACACCACATCTTCTCCACTTACTGCCGGGACCATAAATTCATGCGACATATTCCCGCCCATCACCCCGGGATCAGCCTCAATACTTAAATAATCCAAGCCGCACCTTCTAAATATGTTTTTATAGGCGGCATGCATTGCCTGATAATTATTTTCTAAACCCGCTTCATCCTGGTCAAAGCTATAGGCATCCTTCATAATAAACTCGCAGGCCCTCACTACCCCGAAACGCGGCCTGATCTCATCGCGGAATTTTGTCTGTATCTGATAGAGAACCAAAGGCAACTGCCTGTATGAAGAGACGCTATTTTTTACAAGGTCGGTGATAACCTCTTCGTGCGTGGGGCCCAGGCAAAGATCCCTTCCGCGCCTGTCCGTAAACCTGATCATTACTTCAGCCAAGGTTTTATCGCGTCCGCTCTTAAGCCATAGTTCTTTAGGCTGAAGCGCAGGCAGAAGCAGCTCGGCTGCTCCGGCTTTATTCATTTCATCTCTGATGATAGACTCTATGTTGTTTAATACGTCAAGTCCCAACGGCAGGTATGAATATACCCCAGCCATGAGCATGCGCACCAAGCCCGCTCTTAGCATCAGCTGATGCGAAATAGACTCAGCCTCCTGAGGCACTTCTCTTAAAGTCGGGATAAAAGTTTTACTCCAAAGCATAGTTTATCTGGCTGTCTTTTTTAACTCAGCAAGTAACGCCGAGGCGCAATCGCTAAAAGAAACTTTCTTTACGGGTTTTCCTTTTTTGAACAAAAGCCCTTTTTTCCTGCCGAAGGCAACGCCGATATCTGCTTCTTTGGCTTCGCCCGGGCCATTTACCAGGCAGCCCATTATTGCTACCCTAAGCGCAAAAGGGCCGGGTTTAAAACTTCCGGCAGAAATCCGCTTCCCTAAATCCTCTACTATTTTTACCAGGTTTACTTCCGAGCGTCCGCAGGTAGGACAGCTGATTACCTGGATACCGAAATTACGTAGGGCCAAAGCCTCAAGTATCGACTTGGCTACCCGGACTTCTTCCTTGGGGTTGGCAGTAAGCGATACTCTTATTGTATCACCAATTCCCTCTAATAGCAAAGCCCCAATTGTAATGCTAGACTTTACCGCTCCCTCTAAGGCTAGCCCCGTAGCAGTAAGCCCAAGGTGCAACGGGTAATCACAAAGCCCGGAAATCTTCCTGTAGGCCTCTAAGGTATCGGATATATTGGAAGCCTTAAGGGAGATAACGATATCATGCAGGCCTGCCTTTTCGATAATCCTGCTATAATTTAGGGCTGCCCTGCACATAAGCATAGGTACGCTCTCTTTTACGCCTGCCTTTGGCAGGGACCCTGAGTTAAGTCCTATTCTTATGGGTATTCTGGCTAGCCTGGCTGCCCTGGCTACTGCAATGACCTGGTCTTTCTTATAAATATTTCCCGGGTTTAAGCGTATCTTATCCACTCCGCTTTCTATTGCTGTCAAAGCCAACCTCCAGTCAAAATGGATATCCGCAACCAGGGGAAGCCCAGCCTTATCTTTAATCTTTTTTAAGGCAATTGCATCGGCACGGTCTTTTACAGCCAGGCGCGCTATTTCGCAGCCTGCGCCTTGTAATTCTTCTAGCTGCATTAATGTCTTTTCAATATCCGCAGTCCTGGTCTTAGTCATTGCCTGTATGGCAATGGGGTTATCTCCTCCGATACAAACATGGCCGATGCTTACAACTTTGGATTTGCGCCTTTTTATCTTCATCTCTTAAAGAAAATTGTTATCCTGTCACCAAAAAATCTCGCCAAGTCATTGTAGGTCACGATAACCGCAAGCATTATGATCATCGTCAGGCCTATCTTGGCAATAGCATGTTCGCTCTTAGGGCTTAAGGGCCTACCCCTAAACTTCTCTAATGCTAATAGAAAGATATGGCCTCCGTCTAGCAAGGGAAGCGGAAGCAGATTAAATAGGCCTAAACTTACACTGAGTACCGCTATCAGGTGCAATACCGCTATTAGTCCGATGCTCGCTGCTTTGGAGGTAATATAGAATATCCCCAAAGGCCCGGTAACAGACTCGCGCATGGAAATCCTGCCTGTCGCCATCCTAAAAAGAGCCTTATAGGTCAAGACCGTCATATCATACATCTTACCTGCGCTTAAAACAAAAGACTCAACTATCCCATGCCTGACCTTGACAATCTCATCCATGAAGGGGGTAATACCAAGCAAAGGCACATTGCGCTTCTCTCCGATAGGATCATCCAACTGCCTCTGCTCTAATCTTACTTCTATATTGTATTCTTTATCCCCTCTTAAAAGAGAGATTTTTAGCGACTCTTTATCCTTTTGAGCCAAGACTAGCCTTTGTATATCCTCCCAGAAAAGAACCTTCTTTCCGTCTATTCCCGTGATCCTATCTCCCGTCTGTATGCCGGCTGCCTTAGCTCCCAGGCCCTCAATGAGTCCCCCGACCTTGGTAGTAAGCGTGGGGTAGCCTGCAAAAAAGATTAACCAGAAGCAAAGAAAACCCAAGATATAATTAAATAACGGGCCAAAGAATACTATTAAGGCGCGCTGCAGTGGGGCTTTAGAAAGGTATTCATTACTCCCCTTTTTATATTCCTCTAGATTATCTCCGGCCAGCTTTACGTAGCCGCCCAAAGGTATGA
>JBAXNZ010000112.1:0-3702 GCA_037133515.1 bacterium | reverse complement strand
CCGGTTCCTGGCCATGCTTAACAATAAACCCCTCTCCACCGCGGAGGAATTCGGAATTAACGCGGTACGCACTTACCGTGACTATTTCCTGGCCGGCGGCGATACGGAAGCAACTAAGCTGACGCAGTCGGCGGTGCGGCTTACGAAGATGAACGGTTTGCGCATTAAACTGGACGCGTGGGTGGCCCTCGCCGTGAAAGCGGCTGAAAAAAACGTCCTGTTTTCAGCCAGGAAAAACTGCAAGGTTTTTGATGATGCCGGGACTGGAGGACCGCGAAAAGTTATTTGAATATTATCTTAAGAAAGTAAAATATGACCAGGGAAACATAAGGATAGATAAACTTGCCAGGGTAGCTGTAGGATACACCCCGGCCGATGTAGCTAATGTTGTGCGCGAATCAGCCCTTATCGCCATAAGGAATAAAAAGGATATCATCTCCATGAAGGAGATCGAAGAAGCAAGAGAAAGGATTGCCTTAGGGATAAAAAGAAAGCTCAAGCTGAACCCGCAGGAGAAATGGCTCACTGCCTATCATGAGGCAGGGCATGCCATTGTTACTTATCTATTGGCGCCCAGCAAAGACGTATTCAAAGCCACCATCATACCACGTAAGTCTACCGGCGGTGCCGTCTGGACCCCGGAAAAAGAAGAGACTTTTATCGATGATCAGAGAAGCCTGCTCACCACTATCAAGATCTGCCTGGGCAGCTTTGCCGCAGAAAAACTTAAATTCGGTTTCACTACTGCCGGAGTGGATTCTGACTTCCAGAAGGCCTTAGGTGTAGCCCACAGCATGGTCTGGCGCTGGGGTATGGGTAAATCCGGGCTTATCGGTAATTTTCATGCCGTTCTTTCCGCTGAAAGATGGCAGCAGTCGGCACTATCCATCTCTGAAGAAACCAAAACCACGCTAGACCATGACGTGCAGTATATACTCAATATCTGCCTGAAAGAAGTCCAGGAACTGCTCACAAAAGAAAGCGCCCTCCTAGAAAAATTCTCCCAGGAATTATTCCAAAAAGAAGAACTCAATTATGACGAAATCGAAGCCATCTTCAAGGAAGCCGGCAAGGCCCGTCCTCAGTAGCCTCTGCGGGCTGCTCTTATTACTGGCTGGCTGCTCCTCCTCTACCTCCCCTACCTATCTTACGCAAGATATCTCAGCCGCCATCCAGAATATCTGTAAAAACGAATATAATTTAGATGTAAAAACAAAACTGGTGGGCCAGACTCTATGGATATACCTGCCGGTAGAAAATATGTTTACCAAATCCGATAAGCCGGAAAAATACTCAGAGAGATTTGCCGTTGATTATGCCCAGGGAGAGTTTAAAGAAAGTCTCTTTAAGATGGAATACCTGGTACGGCCTGTGCCGGAGACAATGAAACAGCAGGGATATAAATACGACAAGGCAGTTTCAGAGAAAGTGAATAATGTCTGGAAGGTGCTACGCAGGGTAATCTTTAGCACAGACCACAGCAAGAATAACGCCCCCAAATTCTTCTATATGATTACTGCGGATACCAAAAACGGATTTAAAATACAGGAACTATTTTACTCGCTAGACCTAAAAAAAGTCTCTTATGGATACATCTCCTGGAGCGAATATCAGCACCGCTCTATACAAGAGACGCAGCTATCGCCTTTTATAATCGGAGATAAGCAAGGCCTGCACTTAAACTACAAGGATATTACAATGGAGGAGTTCCTATCCAGGCAAATATCCCACCGCATCAAACTCAAATTCCAAAAGACCGAGGTAGAAAAGAACGCGGATATTGACAAGGAGATCTACAAGATAATCGCCCACACTTTAAAGATATATAATTTTAAGGATTTTACTGCGGTGGAATTGAATAACCTCTTAACCCGCGATAAGGCAGTGTTGAGCAAAGCGGATGTTTTGGCAGGCGTTACGAATTAATAAGCAGACAACTTGCGAAACGTAGTGAACGCAAGTTGTAGCGAAGCGTCTGCGAATTAATCCCTGCAGCTACGAGTAGTACTTTGGCGTTTATTGCCAAAGTACTATGAAGTGTTTAGCTGTGGGGACTAGCGATCTCTACCCTTCTTCCTTCTACCTTCAGTTTACCCTCCACGTATAACTTTATAGCTTGCGTGTAAAGTTTATGCTCTATTTTATGGACCTTTTCCTCTAATGAAAGAAGTGTATCCTTATCTTCAATTACCACCTGCTTCTGTAAAATTATCGGGCCGTGGTCCATCTCTTCGTCTACAAAATGCACGGTCACCCCTGTTACCTTAGAGCCGCAATCAAAGGCATCTTTTATCGCCTGCGTGCCTTTAAAGGCCGGCAGTAACGCCGGATGGATATTGAGGATCCTGTTTTTATACTGCAGGGTCAATCCCGGACCCAGGAGCCGCATGAATCCCGCCAGCACAATAAGATCAATCTTATTTTCTTTTAAGTACCACAATATCTTCTCTTCGAATTCCTGCTTGCCTGAAAAATCTTCTCTTTTTACCAAGGCTATCTTTACGCCCGCCCTCTTTGCACGGCCAATGGCCCCGGCCTTGGGGTTATCAGAGATTAGCAAAGACAGGTTTGCCTTTATGGCGCCTTTTTTTATTGCTTTTATAATAGCGCTAAAATTACTTCCCTTGCCTGAGGCAAAAACCGCGATATTCATTACTCTCTCACCCTTATGGTCTTCATAGGACAGACTCCAACGCAATCAGCGCAAGAAGTACACTTATTATAATCTATCTGCGCCAGATTATCAATAACATGTATAGCGTCAAACTTACAGGCCTTCTCGCAGAGCTTACAGGCAATGCAACCTACAGGACAAGCTACCCTGGTATCCTTGCCTGTATCGTGAGAACTGCAGGCAACGTATACCTTATTTGTTATCAGGATGAGGGCAAAGAGTTTCTTAGGGCAGGCTAATACGCACTTATTGCAGGCCCTGCATTTATTTTTATCTACAACCGGCAGCTCATCGCCGGACATGCTTATGGCATCAAAAGGACAGGCCTGGACGCAGCTGCCAAAACCCAGGCAGCCAAAACTACAATCTTTCTGACCGCCTAAAACTAAATTCGCCGCCACGCAATCTTTTATCCCCTGATATAAAAACCTCTCTTTTACTCTCGTGCCGCCGTTGCAATATAAAACAGCTATCTTCTTAACCTTCTTTTCCAGTTTCTTCCCTAATAACCTGGCTATCTGCTCTCTGACTGCCTCTTCGCTCACCCGGCAGGCATCCACGCTTAATTTTCCGCTCAATAAAGATTCGGCAAAGCCAAAACAACCAGCGCCTCCGCAGGCTCCGCAGTTTGAGCCGGGCAATAAGCCATGTATTTTTTCTAAGCGCGGGTCTATTTCAACCCGCAAACGCTTGGAAGCAATAGCCAGGCCAACCCCGAAGATAAGGCCGATTAAACCTAATGTAATGACCGGTATTAAGATTTCCATCAAAATTTAAATCCGTTAAAGCCTAAAAAGCTTAAAGACATTATTGAGGCGATAATAAAAGCCAGCGGAAAATCTTTTAAAGACTTAGGAATATTGCATAAATCCAACCTCTCTCTTATGCCGGACATAAGAAGCATTGCCAGGGTATAGCCTAAGCCGACGCAAACTCCCTGGAATGCCGAATACCAAAAACTCCCCACGAGCGCTCTCCCGTTGATAAAAAACATATCCGAATTTAATACCGCCACCCCCAACACCGCG
>JBAXNZ010000111.1:0-3720 GCA_037133515.1 bacterium | reverse complement strand
TTTTCTTCTCCGAGGAATGCCTTGCCCGCTCCTCATCTTTTTTTTCTCTCTCCAGTTCGTAAATGCGCGCTTTCAATATCTTGAGTGCGGTCTGCTTATTCTGGTGTTGCGAGCGCTCATTCTGGCACTGCGCAACAATGCCGGTAGGCAGATGCGTAATGCGCACCGCCGAATCAGTGGTATTGACGCTCTGTCCTCCCGCTCCTTTAGAACGGTAGACATCAATACGCAGTTCTTTTTCTTCTAACTTTATATCCGCGTCCTCTTCAATCTCCGGAATAACATCTACCGAGGCAAAAGAGGTATGCCTGCGCTTATTGGCATCAAAAGGAGAGATGCGCACCAACCGATGCACCCCCCGCTCAGCCTTAAGGTAACCATAGGCAAAATCACCCTCTATTAGCGCCGTAATATTCTTTATCCCTGCCTCCTCCCCTGGGAGCATATCAATAGTCTTGACCGTATATCCTTTCTTCTCTGCGAAACGGCTGTACATCCTAAAAAGCATCCCCACCCAATCGCAGGACTCAGTCCCTCCTGCGCCTGCGTTTATGCTGATAATAGCGCTGTTAGGGTCAAGCCCTCCTCCCAGAAGGGTCTTAAGCTCTAATTTCTCTACCGCTTTACTTAGGAGAATTATATCCCGGTTGATATCAGCGATTAACTCTTCATCCTGGATCTTTAGGATCTCTGCGAGCTCTTTTAATTCTTTGTATTTAAGGAGGGAGCCCTGCCAGGGTTCAACCGTAGCCTTCAGCAGCTTAAGCTGTTTTACTATCTTGGTTGAACTTCCTTCATTATTCCAGAAACCCGGCTGGGCCATTTGAGTAGAAAGCTCTTCGATCTGTTTATTTTTAGCATCGACGTCAAAGATACCCCCTGAGCTGCTGGAGACTGCTCTCTATTGCTGCGAGTTTTAATCTTATATCCTCTAACATAAATTGCCCCTGGCCTAATATACCTGCTTAATGCCCTTTAAGGCTAGAATAAATTCATCCTTGCTATCGGAAATATTAGCAGCGTCTTCCGCGCTGATCTTTTCCTCCCGGACTAACTTTATTAATGATTGATTAAACGACTGCATACCAAAGAGCGAGCCGTCTTCTATGAATGAGGTTATCTCCCAGATTTTTCCCTCGCGTATCAACCGGCTGATAGTAGGAGTAAGCAACATCGACTCATAAGCCGCTACCCTGCCTGGCTTATCTTTACAGGTGACGAGCCTAAGCGATATAACGCCCTTCAATAGGCTGGATAGCTGCGTCCTGACTTCCTGATGTTGATGCGGTGGGAAAAAATTGACTAAGCGCTCTATGCTCTTTGAGGCATTAACGGTATGCAGCGTGCTTAAAACCAAGACTCCGGTCTCCGCGGCAGTAAGGGCTGCTGAAACTGTTTCATAGTCACGAATATTGCCGATAAAAATTACATCCGGGCTCTGAAGGGTAACCCCTTTGAGCGCCGCAGCGTAAGAAGAAACATCCATCCCTAATTCTCTCTGGTTAATGATAGACTTATCATCTTTAAAGGTAAATTCAATCGGCTCCTCTATAGTCAGGACATGCTTGTTACAATTATGATTGATATAATTAATCATGCTGGCGATAGTGGTAGATTTTCCGCTGCCCATGGTGCCGGTCAAAAGCACAAGGCCCCTGGTCTCCATAGCAAGTTTCTGAAGGATATCCACGGGCAAACCCAGCTCTTCAAAACTCTGCACCTGGGGACGGATATTTCTGGCGATTAAGGCCGGCCAGTTACGTTGCATAAAGATACTGATACGAAAGCGGTGGTTAATCTCCGGAAGAAATAAGCCAAAATCCACATCCAGGCTCTTTTCAAAGAAACCCCTTAATTCATTTGAGGTCAGCTCTTTTACCGCATCATTTACCTCATCCAGGGTAACAATCTCATCGCTTACCGGAACTACCTGCCCGTCAATACGCATGCGCACATTGCAGCCTGCGCGGTAGAACATATCCGAGGCGTTCTTCTCAACCATCAGCTTAAAATATTTTTTTATGCTCATCTACTACCTCCTTAAATGACGCGATAAGTTTTCTGGCGTCTATTATATCACAACTTTAGAAATTATCCTCTCTAAATCTAAAATTGCCTTTTTCTTTTTACTGCCAAAAACGTAACCACCCAGATTCCCGTTACTGGCTACCACCCGATGGCAGGGAACAAATAATGGATAAGGGTTACGTTTTAAGGCCTGGCCTACTGCGCGGGCTGCTCGGGGCCTACCTGCTTTTTTAGCTACCCACTGATAAGTGCGCACTTCACCCAGGGGTATACTTAAAACTACTCTATAGACTTTAGCGGCAAAAGTGGTAATCTTCACCTTAAGAATTTCTTCTTCCTTAATAATCTGTGGTAGCTGATGGCAAAACGGTGCGCCTCATCCCTTACCCTTCGGATTAAGTTCAATGCCGGAGTATCTGCCTCTAGCTTCACTGGATAATCCTTATTTTGTATATAGATATTCTCCTTATCCTTGGCAATACTGATTAAAGGAATATTTAGTTTTAATTTCTCAAGCTCCCTTAATGCCACCAAAAGATGCTGTTTACCTCCGTCAATCAAAATTAAATCCGGGAACTTAAGCCGCTCGTCGTTTAGCCTGGAATAGCGCCTGGAGACGACTTCAGCAATCATCTTATAATCATCAATACCGCTTACGCTCTTAATGCGGAACCTGCGGTAGTTATCCTTGTTGGGCCTACCCTTATAGAAACTCACCATTGAACCAGAAGCGGATTTACCTTGTATATTAGAAACATCAAAGGCCTCAATCCTATAAGGCAGATTAGGCAATCCTGCCAGCGATTTTAAATCCTCCAGCTCGTTTAATGATATGGCTTGGCCTGAGCTGTTGCTTATCGCGCCTAAGGCATTAATCTGGTCGCGGATCCTGGCCGCCTCCTCAAATCTAAAACCAAGGGAGGCCTCCTTCATTTTGCGGCTTAAGACATCCAGGAGTTCCTCATGCCTATAATCCAGGAACATGCGTATCTGGTAAATAATCTCTTTGTAATGCTGGATATCAATTTTTACGCTACAGGGGGCAGGACAAAGTTTAAGCCGGTAATAAAGACAAGGTTCATTAGGCAAGTTTTTGCAGGAACGAAAAGAAAAAATCCTGCGCATCAGCTTAAATGCCTGGCGCAGCAAATCTACATTAGTATAGGGGCCAAAATACATAGCCTGGTCATCCAGGTCCATCTTTTTTCTCCTGCAGATAGAAACCAGGGGGAATTCTTCCTTAGAGATCTTAATCCATGGGAAAGACTTGTCGTCCTTTAAGCTGATATTATACTGCGGCTGATACTGCTTGATTAAAGAGGCCTCTAAAATCTGCGCCTGCGCCTCTGTCGGAGTAAGGCGATGCTCCATATCCGCAATCTTACCTACCATCGCCTGGGTCTTAGAATTCAGCTGGCGGGAAAAATAAGTCTGCGCGCGCTTCTTTAAATCCTTGGCCTTACCGATATAAATTATCGCGCCCCTGGCGTCCTTAAAGATATAAACGCCGGGAGTTTCTGGAAGATTCTCAACCTTATCTTTTAACATATTTTTAGGGACGGTTCTGAAGCCAAAGCTAAACTGTCCCTTGGATGGGGACACTTTACGATTGAGTTAAGAACCGTCCCTGCGCTTAAAACTCCGCTTTTATGCCGTTAGTGATAGAAAATCCCGGCATGGAGTAGTCGCGCA
>JBAXNZ010000110.1:0-3755 GCA_037133515.1 bacterium | reverse complement strand
ATATATGCCAGCTCCCATATAGAGTAATCTCTTTCTAGATAGTATAAGTTTTCTCTTTTGACGTACTTTTTAAATTCTTCTAGATTCGGTTGGGATAATTCATCCATAACTACTACAGGCCCCTGAAATTCCAGCTTATTTAGTATTGCTGCGTAGTTTTCTAATCCTGGTCCGCGAAACTTATCCCCTCCTGAAATATTAAGCAAAAGATACGCAGGCCCAAGGCTAAAATCAGCAGGCTTTTTTAGGTATTGATCCAGGTTAACTGTATCATTTATTTCTATATCGAGGCCAAGCGAATCTTTTAATAATGTCCGGTAAGAATCCAGGATATGCTTTTTTGAGAAGAGGACCGGGTTTTGGCCCATGCTGTAATCGAGCAATAGATTCCAGGGTCCCAGGTTAAAACCAGCGTAGTAGCGGCATAGATTCTGCGCCTTTATTTTTAGAAAGGTATCTATTGCGCTTATGCCTATAAGCTCAAGGTATAAATCATATTTAGGCTCTTTGTTTTTTTTAATGGCGGGGTTAAAAGAAAATATCAGGCTAAAGGCCCTGCCTATTGCTTTAGCCAAGGGAAGCGGCGTATCAGTAAATACTTGCGTGTTAACGATGTCTTTTAATACTAGGTCATTGTATTGAGAGGTAAGTACGGTAATCTTGAACCTTTTATTTAATTCTAAAAGAAAAGGAAGACTTACTACGGCATCTCCTATGCGGTCAGTCCTGTTTATCAATATTGTTTTGACTAAGCCAGGATCAATATGCCTTTTCCTCCTGAATATATTACCAATAATCAATACTAGGTAGGCTAGTATTTTTAGGCTTAAGTTTTTTAGCATCCCTTCCCCGTAGCTTCTTTATAGAAATCCTCTGTGATCACAGCTATTTTATCCCAATCTAGCGCCTGCGTTGATCTTCTGGCTCCCTGGGATAGCTTATTGAGCGTATCCTTATCTTTAAGCAGGCTTAGAATCTTAGAGGCTAGCTCTTTAGCATCTGGTTGGCAGATCGTACCGTTGATCCCTTCTTGGATGAGCTCAGTGGAAGAATTCATGGGATGCTCTACCGTTATTACCGGAAGGCCTGCTGCCATCGCCTCAAGGGCTACCATGCCAAAGCCTTCGCGCGTTGAGGGGAAGACAAATATCTTTGCGTTCTTCATCTGAGAGATTATCTGCTCGTATTCCATAAACCCTTTAAAGTGTATTTGTCCTTTAAGGCCTAATCGTTGGCTTTGAGATATCAATTTTTCTTTCTCGGGGCCTTCACCGATAATAAAACAGCTGATATCAGGAAGTTCTTTTTTTATTAAGGCTAAGGCCGTAATAAGCATATCTACATTTTTGTCTTTTATAAGCCGGCCGGCAAAGATCAGGTCAGTTTTATCTTCTGCTTTAGGGATATTATTGATCTGCCCCAGGTCAACCCCGTGCCAGATAATATCTATTCTTTTGCCTCTAAAGCCGCATTTATATAAAGCATCTTTGGTTTTCTGCGAGTGGGCAATGATATATTCACTTGAACCGATAACCATCCTTTCGATAATGCGGCCGATTAACCCTTTTAAGTATCCGGCATAACCATACCAGTATTTATCCCAGACCTCCTGCCAGGTAATGACCAGCGTGGTCTTGCGCCAAAGTGAATAGAGTTTTACCGGAAAGTAGGGCAGGTAAGGGAAGGCGTTGCAGTCTATCAGGTCAAATTTTTCTTTAAACAGGGCAGGCAGGATGGAGAAAGAAAAACAGAGGGCTTCTTTGGTGCTTCTTATTCCGCTTTTTAAATATAATTTTCTGGGCCTGCCTACCCCGTGTATATGCACGCCTTCTTTGATGAAATGCGCCTCTCCCTCCCAGGACTTCATCCCGAAGAGGTGCACCTCATTTCTTTTGCTTAATTTCTTTGCCAGCTCCCAGAAGCTTCTTTCAGCGCCTCCTTTGACATAAGGATAGATTACGTCATATATATAGGCGATCTTCATCAAGGCCTTATTGTATAAAAGAAGATATATCTGCCCATTAATTTATAGATTGTCCTGGGCTGCGTCTTTCCGGAGAATGATTGCAGAAAGTCTTTTTCTTGCGGATTCTTTCCCTTTTCCAGGATAAAATAGACCACGTTATTAGGCTCTTCCGTAAGCCCTGCCTCTTTGAGGCGGTAGTTTTCCCGCACATAACTTAATATGTTCGGTTCCATAGCAGTTGAGCGTTCAGCCGGATAGATGCAGATATACCTTACGCCAAGCCTTTTTTCCTTCTCTTTGAAATCCTCAAGATTCACCGGCCAGTCCATATACCTTTGCGCATAGCGCGATATTCCGAATCCCTGCACATGCGTGAAGATAAAGACGCGTTCCCCAGGAGAAGTAAATTCTTTAAGCGATTCTCCTGCTACGTCTCCTCCTAAAAATACCGTCCCGTACATCCTTGAGATAGCAGAATATACAGGGTGGGCTGCGAAGGCTATTGCCAGAGCAAAAATAAATATGAAGATCTCCTTCTTAACAAGCCTTTTTATTAAGCCTGATATGAATAACAATGAGTAGACTGAAGAAAGGCAGACCAGTATCAATAAAGGCATCTGGTAGTAATTATGCTGGTTGATATAATCGGAGAAGACCATACTATAGGGTATGATGGTCAGGGTCCAGCCGATGATATAACGATCCAGGGGAGTTTTTCTTTTGACGAAAGATATAATGATCCCCAAGACTGTCAGCGCTGTAAAGAGCAGGGTAAAATTTTCTCCCCTGACATACCACCAGATCATGCGGCCGTATTTCTGCCAGTAGACAGGAGAAAAGATTTCAAGGGGCCTTATACGGTTGAGCTGTTCAAATTCCCATTGCCCGATATATTTTAACCAGAGGATAGAGAATAAAATCGGAAGGTATGAAGCGGCTATGGTTACCAGGTATTTTAGGGAATTGCCCTTATTTTTAAGGATGTTTTTAAAATTAAGGCAACAAAGCAACGGTAATATTCCTATAAGAAAACTGAATTTATAGAGCCAGGCAAAAGAGAATGAAACTCCGGCCAGAAATAGGGGCGTCTTTTTATGGACTGTAAAGGACCTTAGATAAAGAAAGCTCCCTAGAATTAAAAAGAAAAAGGCAGGGCTCTCCGGTTGCAGATTCCTTGAGAAAAATACCGCCAGGGGCATAATAGCCAGAAGAAAGGCGCAGGCCAGGGCTGCCAATAGATTATCAAACAATATACGGGCGATAAGATATATGATAACGATGCTGGCTAATCCGAATAGTACGTTAAAGAGGCGGGCGCCCCAGATATTTTCCCCCAATATATTCCAGGCTATCAGGGTCTGGTAAGAGACCATGGGCGGCTGGGGATAGAGCCTCATAGTAGGGCTGTCTTCAAACGAATGGTAGAAATATATCCTGCGGGTAAGGTAATCTTTGGTGCGGCTCATCTCCTGGGCCATACTGAGGTATTCATTCTCCTTCATATTGTGGTAGCCTATGGAAGGAAAATCCAGGTTATAGCTTCTTAAGCTAAACCCCAGCAATATAATGAGTCCAAGGATGATCTTATTCTTCATAATTTAGGGTTATTAGTTTATACGTATCTTCTTTTTCTTTTTAAAAAGAGCAGGCTTATAAAGAAAGAAGAGAAGATTGTCTGCAGGCCTATGACTAAAAGCGTCATTGCCAGGATCGATTCCCTTATCCTGTAGAGCGCACCGAAGCTTTTGGAGAACCACTCTATAAATATAAAGATATTTATCCCCAGGCC
>JBAXNZ010000109.1:0-3793 GCA_037133515.1 bacterium | reverse complement strand
CCAAAAAGATTGTGGCCAATAAAGGCGTCTACGAAGACGGCTCATGGAGATTCTATCAGAACATTACTTATGAGTTCGATGAAAACGGACAGGTCAAAGGAGAGCCTCAATACCAAGAAAAAGAAATAATGCTTATCCCTGAGACGCCGCGTGATTTCTTAAATCAAAGGCAGAGCCCCGAGGTTATGGATATCGCTCAGTTAAATACCTATATCTGGAAACTCTCGAAAAGCGGAGCCACCACAGTAATCAGAAACCTGAAGGTAGAACTTTACCAGCGTTTTACTATACCGTTAGCCAGCATCATCATAATCCTTTTAGGGATACCTTTCTCGTTGATGATGAAAAAACGCGCCAGCGGGCTGTCTTCAATAGGTATTTCTATTATGCTGGGTTTTTTATACTATGTGGTTAATGCCGTAAGCATAGCCCTGGGAAGGTCCGGAACGCTCACCCCGGAACTTTCTGTTTCCTTAAGCCCATTATTAGGGCTAATCTTTAGCCTCTATTTAATCAATAACCTTCCTTGAGAGATAAAAAGGATTTTTAGGGTAGGTACACTCGCGGGATGCGGCTGCCTAAGCCGCAGGTAATTTCATAGGGGATGGTTCCGCAAAGCCTTGCCAATTCCTCTGCGCTGATACGATGTTTACCTTGTGAGCCGATGAGCAATGCCGCCTCAGCAGTCCTAATTTTAGAAACTCCTACATCAACCATCACCTGATCCATACATACCCTGCCGCTTATCTTAAACCTTCTTCCTCTGATTAAAACCGGCCCAAGATTGGAAAGGTTGCGCGGATATCCGTCCCCGTAACCTATAGGCAGAGTTACCACAACGGTATTCTTTTTTGTAAGATAGGTGCGGCCATAACTTATAGCATAACCAGCGGGAAGAGTTTTGCTATAGACTATCCTGGTTTTGAGGCTTAATACTGGTTTTAATTTAATCTTCAATCCCTGCTTCGGATAAAGCCCATAAATCACAAGACCGGGCCTTACCATATTAAAATGGCTCTCTTTATAGCCAATCACGCCCATGCTGTTTGCAGCATGAACCAGCGGTATCTCTATGCCAAGATTGCTTAATTTCAATTTTAAGTTCTTGATTAAGCTAATCTGTTTTAAGGTAAAGGCCCTATCCGTATCCGCGCAGGGGAAATGGGTAAACATTCCCTCAATCTCTATGAATTTTAGCTTGGATAGCTTTTTTATAAAAAACAGGGCGTCTTTATATAACACTCCTACCCTGCCCATCCCGGTATCAACCTTTACATGCACCTTTATCTTCTTGCCGATCTTAGAGGCCATACGGTTTAAGACATCCGCTAATTCCATAGTGCATAATGCGGGAATGAGATTGTATCTAAATATGGGTCCTATATCTTCTTTAAGTACCAGGCCTAATATTAAGATCGGCTTCTTAATCCCAGCATTCCTTAATTTTATCCCCTCGTCTATGGAGGCTACCCCCAGATAGTCTACGCCGCAGGATACCAGCCTCTTGGTAACCGCAATGATACCATGGCCATAGGCATCAGCTTTAACGCAGACCATAACCTTTACCGAAGGCGCAATAAGCCTTTTCACCTGTCTAAAATTATGGGCCAGATTCTTTAAGTTAATCTCAGCCCAGGTTTGCCTGTATCCGGTATTATCCTGCTTGTTCATATTAACCTTTTGTTTTTTTATTTTGCGCTTTTCTCACCTGACACTCTTTAGGATATAGATATAAGGGCAAGACCTGCGAGGCATTGCTGTAATCTTTTTGCCTTATTTTTTCACTGGCGAGTGAAATAATATTGCCCGCGCGGGGATACCAGTAATCTTTATCCAGCACCTCTGCCCCTTTTATATTCATCATAATACTCTCTTTATATAAGGCAAGCGCATCTCCCAGTATTATGCTATTGGGCCTGGCCTTACTTAAAAACTCACTCTCAGACAAAAGCATATAGGGCATGATTCTTTTTTGCCTCCCGTTTCTTATTCTGTAGGCGCTGCAATAGATAAGGTTCCTCTTGGCATCAATAATAGGAAAGGTTATTTTTTCTTCCGTATTAACATTACGCGCCAAGATATCCAGGGTAGAGATCCCTATTACCGGCTTATGCAATGACCAGGCAAGCCCCTTTATAGTGGCTAGGCCCATGCGCACACCGGTAAAAGACCCGGGCCCAATGCCGCAGGCGAAATAGTTTATATCGCCTATCCCCCATCCCAACCCATCCAATACCCTCTTTATGGTCTGGGTTAATACAATAGACATCCTCCTGCCTACCTCCAGGCGGTATTCATAGATGCCTTTTTCATCGCCTAGGCCTAGGGTTAAATAATTGGTGGTAGTATCAAGGGCTAATATCTTCACGTATCTTCTCCAATAAATACCGGCACCTCTGACCTGCTGCAAATAATTCTAGAGACCTGCGTGATCTTCCTTTTAGGTATAATCTTACCCCGAGAAAATCCTTTGGCAGAAGGTATTTAAGCCTTTCGGCCCATTCTATCACGGTAATCCCCTCATCGTAAAAATATTCTTCATAACCTACATCCAATATATCTTTCGGGCTGGAAAGCCTGTAAAGGTCGAAGTGAAAAAACGGTAATCTTGCTTTCAGGTAGGGATGCATAAGCACAAATGTAGGGCTTAGAATATCGCTCTTTCTGATCCCTAAACCAGAGGCTATGCCTTTAGTCAAAACAGTCTTACCTGAGCCTAAACCTCCGAATAGGCAGACTATATCGCCCTTATCCAAAGACTTGGCTATTACCTTGCCTATATGCAATGTTTCTTTGACCGAGCGAGAGCTGATCTTCACTTAAAAATGCCGGAATCCCTGTAAAGTAATGGCCCTGATTCTATTCCTCCTATCTATCAACTGTAAACCTGATTTAGCCTTGGTTATCTCACCGATAGGCCTGAAAAGTTTCAAGCCCCGCATGAAGAGCCGGTTTGCCTGACTGCGGCTTAAAGTAAAAAGCAATTCAAAGTCCTCTCCCATATACAAGGCTTCTGTTAAACTGCGCGCCTGCCTAGCAACAGGGATTAATTCCTCATAGAGCACTCCCCCTACCCCGCTTGCTTTTAAGATATGCCCCAGGTCTTGCGCTAGGCCATCAGAGATATCGATCATTGCCCGCGGTCTAAAATTTTCTACCAGAAACCTGGCTTCTTTAAGGCGCGGCTCAAAGCTAAGATGCTTGCCTCTGATAGAGCCTCCGAGGCTTCCGCTTACAAAGATGATATCTCCCGGCCGGGCGCCACTACGCAGGATGAGATATTTCTTCTCTACCTCACCCAACATACTTACATTAACGGTAAGCTTATCTGCCCTACTAATATCCCCGCCTACGATATTCACCTTGTATCTTCTGGCTAAATCCAGCATCCCTTTATAAATAGCCTCTATTTTCTCTACTTTAGTATTTTTGTTAATCCCCAAAGATACCAGGCAATAACGAGGTTTGCCTGCGCAGGCAGCAATATCGCTTAAGGAAACTGCTAATGATTTTCTGCCTATAAGATAAGGCCGGTCTTTCGGCCTGAAATCCACCCCCTCGATTAACATATCGCAGGTAAAAAGTAGGTATTTATTAGCGCTCCCCCTGATCACGGCACAGTCATCCCCTATTCCTTTAATAACCGAGGAGTCTGTACGCGTAAGTTTTTTTATCCTCTCTATTAACCCAAATTCGCCTATTCTGCTTATCTGCATACTATTTAGAAAAAGTTTTATGTATATTCTTTTTATAGGGCGGCCTTATAATCCCTTTATCAGTAATAAAAGCTGAA
>JBAXNZ010000108.1:0-3826 GCA_037133515.1 bacterium | reverse complement strand
CCCCATGATACCCACCCGTTACGGAGTAATGTCCATCCCCACGCTTATGTTTTTCAAGAAAGGCCAGGTTATAGACCAGCTCGTCGGGGCGATGCCTAAGGCCGAACTGAAGAGAAGAATAGAAGAAAACCTTAAATGAAGAAGATCTTTATCGCTGCCACCAAGCAGAACGACGGTAAGACTACTGTGTCGTTGGGCCTAATTACCAATTTAAAAAACAGATTCCAGAAGGTCGGTTTTATAAAACCGATCGGGCAGCGTTATCTAGAGGAAGAAGGCTTAAAGATCGATGAGGATTCCCTTTTAATTGAAGAGGTCTGCGGAATAAAATGCGGGCTCAAGGATATGAGCCCGATAGCGGTAGAAAAAGGTTTCACCGAGAAGTATATAGCGCAGCCGCGCAAACAAATAATCAGCGCGCAGATAAAACAGGCATTTGGCAGGGTATCTAAAGGACAAAACCTGGTTGTTATCGAAGGGACGGGGCACGCCGGAGTGGGTTCGGTATTCGACCATTCCAATGCCTATGTGGCCAGGCTCTTAGGCTCAAAGGTTATTATTATTTCTTCCGGAGGAGTCGGTAGGCCCATTGACGAAATTTTATTAAATAAAGCGCTTTTTGAGAAAGAGGGCGTCAAGGTTCTGGGCGTTATTGTAAATAAGGTATTACCCGGCAAGTTCGATAAAATAAATCAGTTGGTCAGAAAGGGCTTAAAGAGGAAAGGGATAGATGTCCTGGGGGTCATACCCTATAACAGCCTCCTATCCCTTCCGACGATAGAGCAGATACTGGAAGAGACGGATTTTGAGCTTTTGTGCGGCAAGGAGGCCCTGGAGAGTTATATCTCTAATGTTATCGTGGGGGCAATGGAGCCTCGCGATGCCATAAAATACATACTAGATGACAGCCTCTTGATAACTCCCGGAGACAGGGAGGATATGATTAAGACTGCCTTAGAGTGCTATAGGAAAGATGACGATAAAAGATTGAAGGTCTCCGGCATTGTTCTTTCGGGCGGCATTACTCCGGAGAAATCAACTATGGACTTATTAGTCAAGGCCAAGATCCCAGTGTTATTAGCCCAAGACGATACTTATAAAGTAACCTCTACTATACACGATCTTACCGTTAAGATCAGGCCATGCGATATTTTAAAGATAAATACCGCCATACAACTCATTAAAGATAATGTAGACCTTGATGCCGTATCGAAAGGAATGTAGAAATGGATGTAATTGATAAGATACGCCGCAAAGCAGCCGCCCAGTTAAAGACTATTGTTTTGCCGGAATATAAAGATGAGCGCACGGTTGAGGCGAGCAACATTATCGAAAAGGAAGGGATTGCCAAGGTCCTGCTTCTTAGCGAAGACAGAATTTCAAAGCAGGATAAGGAAAGATACATAGATGAATTTTATAGTTTACATAAGAGCAAGGTCGCCGATATTAATGAGGTAAGGAAGATGTTTAGTGACCCGCTTTATTATGCTGCCATGATGGTTAGAGAAGGTAAGGCAGACGGCTTTGTGGCGGGGGCATCGCATACTACCCCGGATGTAGGCAGGGCTGCTATACGCTGCCTGGGGGTTAACGAGCGCATAGGGGTTGCTTGTAGCTGTTTTATTATGGCTGTGCCGGATTGCGAATACGGCGCAAGAGGCACGTTTGTCTTTGCAGACTGCGGCCTAATCCCCGAGCCTAATCCGCGCCAGCTGGCTTGCATAGCAGTAACCTCCGCAGAGTTGACTGTCAGGGTGCTCGATCTTGTACCTAGGGTTGCATTGCTCAGTTATTCTACAAAGGGTTCGGCAAAAGGTAAGGCTATAGATAAGATAGTAGAGGCCTTAGGCCTGGTTAGAGAGATGGCCCCCGACCTTTTGATTGACGGAGAGTTGCAGGTAGATGCGGCTATTGTCCCGGAAGTCGCTGAGATAAAATATCCCAAGAGTCCTATAGGCGGGAATGCCAATGTTTTGATATTTCCTTCCCTGGAGGCCGGTAATATTAGTTATAAGCTTGTCCAGCGGCTCTCTGAAGCAAGGGCTTTAGGGCCTCTGATTTTAGGTTTGAATAAACCCTGCAGCGATCTATCTCGCGGTTGCTCCATAGAGGATATAGTGGATTGTGTAGCGGTTACTGCCATAAGGGCACAATGAATATACTAGTCATAAACTCCGGTAGCTCTTCCATAAAATACAAACTCTTCCAGATGCCCCAAGAATCACTGGTACTAAAGGGCGCTATTGAGCACATAGGAGAGGAGGGCTCCCGGATACAGGATCATTATACTGGCCTTAAGATTATACTGGGTAAGGTTCGCGGGGTCCAGGCGGTAGGGCACAGGGTAGTGCACGGCGCAGAGGAATTCAGAAGGACAGTTTTAATAGAAGAATCAGTGCTTAAGAAAATCAAAGAATGCTGCGCTCTTGCGCCCCTGCATAACCCTGCTAATTTGGCCGGGATCTTGGCTTGTAAGAAACTATTGCCCGGGATAAAACAGGCAGCAGTTTTTGATACTGCCTTTCATCAGACCTTGCCGGATTATGCCTATACCTACGGACTGCCCTATGAATATTATAAAAGGTTCGGCATAAGAAAATACGGATTCCATGGAACTAGCCACGAATATGTGGCTCATGAAGCGGCATTGATTTTAGGGAAACCCATTAACAGGCTAAAGATCATTACCTGTCATCTGGGGAATGGCTGTAGCATAACAGCGGTAGATAAAGGCAGGTCGGTTGATACGAGTATGGGCTTTACTCCCCTGGAAGGCCTGATTATGGGGACACGCTCGGGCGATATCGACCCAGCCCTGGTTACCTACATTATGCGTAAAGATAGGCTTAATCTTTCTCAAATTGATGAGATGCTGAATAAGGCCAGCGGGTTAAAGGGCATCTCCGGCATAAGTAACGATATGAGGCTATTGGAAAAAAGATCCAGGTTAAGAGACCCTCGCGCAAGGCTTGCTATAAATATGTTTATCTATCGCATAAGAAAATACATCGGTTCATATGTAGCAGTTATGTCAGGATGCGATGTCCTGGTCTTTACTGCCGGTATCGGAGAGAATCAAAGCGGGGTGCGGGAGAGAATCTGCCGCGGCCTTTTTTCTTATTTAAAAAGAAAACCTAAGGTTTTGGTTATTCCTACTGATGAAGAATTGATGATCGCGCGTAAAACTTTCCGTTTGATAAAGAGGAACTAGATGCAAAAGGCAGTGATGGTAATCGCCCATGATGGTTTTCGGGATGAGGAGTTTTTAGAGCCCAAAGAGGTCCTGGAGGCTTCTGGCATAGAGGTGAGCGTAGCTTCATCCAGCCTTCTAGAAGCAAGCGGTAAATTAGGCGCTAAGGTAAAGCCCGACCTTTTGGTTAAGGATATCGATGTAGGAAGTTTTGCTGCAGTAATATTTGTAGGCGGCGCAGGCGCAAGCGAATATTGGGATGACCCCCATGCCCAGAGATTGGCAAGAGAGGCTTCTGACAGCGGAAAAGTTTTAGCTGCTATATGCATAGCGCCTGTGACATTAGCCAGGGCAGGCGTATTAAAAGGCAGGCGCGCTACTGTATGGCCATCTGAAGCAGCGGCACTGCAGTCAGCAGGAGCGGATTATACTGGCTCGGCAGTTCAGAGAGACGGTAATATTATTACGGCCTCCGGGCCTGTCGCAGCCAGGGAATTTGCAGAGAAGATAGTCCAGGCCGTGCTTAATAAATAGGAGAATAAAATGTTAAGGACAATGTTAAAATCAAAGATTCATCGCGCACGCGTTACCGAGGCCAACCTTTATTATGAAGGAAGTATCACTATTGATGCAGCG
>JBAXNZ010000107.1:0-3842 GCA_037133515.1 bacterium | reverse complement strand
CCTATCACATGGCGGATGTCGCCACCGATACTTATGATAGGGAGTTTTCCTTAGGGTTGGCCTCAAGCGAAAGGGAGCTGCTTTATGAGCTTGATGATGCCCTGAAGAAAATAGAAGACGGCTCATTCGGTATCTGTGAGCAATGCAAATCCCTTATTACCAAAACCAGGCTGAAGGCCATCCCGCAGGCACGTTTCTGCGTCAAGTGCCAAGAGAAAAAGGAGAAGAGATAAACCATCTCTTTTATGATGATTCTTATCATCATATCTGCTATTTTTTTCTTCGACCAGCTGACTAAAATTCTCGCCAGCAAGCTACTTGTTTTAAACCACAGCCTTCCTTTAATAAAAGGTATCATCTATCTGACCCTGGTGCACAACCGGGGTGCGGCCTTTGGTATCTTTAAAAATCAGTTATGGTTGTTTATCTTCTGCGCGTTTTTCGCTATAGCCCTGATTTATGTGGAACTAAAGGCTGATAAAGGCGTAAGGCCTTTTATTTACAAGCTTGCCTTAGGCTTGATATGCGCCGGTGCTTTAGGTAATCTTACCGATAGGATATTGTACGGCTATGTGGTTGATTTTTTGGATTTGCGTATATGGCCGGTATTCAATATCGCGGATAGTTCCGTCACCGTAGGCGCGGTATTATTAGCCTACTCAATTATTAAGTTAAAGATTAAGTGATATTGGGGCTTAAGAATGCATCCAATTATCTGTAAGCTAGGTCCTTTTAGCATCTATTCCTACGGCCTGATGTTGGCAATTGCTTTTTTATTGAGCGTATCTCTGGCTAAGGTTCAGGCTAAAAAAGAGCAGATTGACCCCGAGGTTATCTTTAACCTCTCTTTCTTTTCTTTTCTCTGCGGCATCATCGGAGCGCGCATCTTCTATATTGTCGAGAATATAGGCTATTACCTGGGGGAGCCGCTTGAGATATTTATGCTGCAGCATGGAGGTCTCTCATGGTTTGGTGGTCTTATTGGCGGATTTATTTTCTGGACCGCTTATCTAAAAAAGAAGAGACTCCCCCTATATAAAACCCTTGATTTAATCGCGCCCTTCCTGGCCTTGGCTCAGGCAATAGGCAGAATAGGCTGCCTGCTTAACGGTTGCTGTTTCGGTAAGCCTTATTTGCTTATCCCCGCGCAGCTCCTCTCTTCTTTAGCATTGCTCGTTATTTTTATTATCCTGAGATTATTGCAGGAGAGGCCGCATCGAGGGGGAGAGGTTTTTTTTACCTACCTTTTGCTTTATTCCTTAAAAAGATTATCCATTGAATTTTACAGGGCTGATAATCCACCGGTCATCTATGGCCTGAACCTTTTTCAACTATTAAGTTTACTGGCGCTGTTTCTTGGCCTGGTAAAACTTATCTTGATCAAAAGGAAAAAGTATTAAAATGAAGGAATATGTCTTAAAGATTCCAGTGCAGGATGCAGGCTTAAGGCTTGACCTTTGTCTTCTTGGGCTATCCCATAAAAAGGTGCTTGGTTTTTCCCGCACCTCTATACAGAAGCTGGTTTTTGGCGGGCACGTTACGGTTAATGGCGTTGTTTTCTTTAAGCCTAATTATAAAGTAAAGGCAAATGATGAGCTTAGGATTAAGCTGGATGAGAAGAAAAAGGATTTGCTGGAAGCTGAGGATATTCCCCTTGAGATTATTTATGAGGATGACGACCTGGTAGTAATAAATAAGCAGGCAGGACTGGTGGTGCATCCGGCACCCGGGAATTACCAGCACACCTTAGTTAACGCCCTGCTTTACCGCGTTAAGAAATTATCCGACGTTAATCCTGCCAGGCCTGGCATAGTGCACAGGTTGGATAAAGAGACTTCCGGGGTCCTGGTAGTCGCCAAAAATAATACTGCGCATCATGCCCTGGTTTTGCAATTTGCAAGTCATTCAATCAAGCGTAAGTATGTGGCGTTAGTAAAAGGCAATGTGGAATTTGATGAGAATGTGATCGAGCTGCCCATACAGAGAGACCCGCGCAAGAGAAAAAATATGTCAGTGGGTTTTAGCAAAAGCTCTAAATACGCCAAGACCTATTACCGCACCATAAGGCGCAGCGATTACTACAGTCTTTTAGAGCTGGAGCCTTTTACCGGCAGGACTCATCAGTTGCGCGTGCACCTTGCTTCTTTAGGCCACCCGATACTTGGAGATACGAAATACGGAAAGAACAACGATTTTGTACGCATGGCCCTGCATGCTAAGTCGCTTGGCTTCTTGCATCCTGGCACAGGTAAATTTATGGAGTTCTCCTCTGAACTGCCTCTTGAGTTTAAGCAGTTTTTAAATAAGTAAAATGGAGATATTCTAAAATTTGACTTGATTTTTAACTAAGTAATACTATAATAAGCTAAACACAATAATAAGTGTAAAACAAAAAAGCAAGAAGGGGGCAGTATGTATAATAAAGGCAAGTCGCCTGTCATCATATTAATCGTATTGATAGCGCTTTCCTTGGTTTTGGCAGCAGCTGTTTTTTATGCCTTGCAGAAAGAGCGGGTAAAAAGCTTAAAGTTGCAGGCAGAATTGGCTGATATAAAGACCGCGCAGAAAATAAGTGAAGCAAAACTGACAGAGTCTAAAAAAGCGATCTCTAACCTCGAACTTCAATTGAAAGAGGCGCAGGCCAGGATAGACACCCTAAGCAGCGACTTAGAGCAGGAAAAGACTGCCAGGCAGGAAGAGTCTACCAAGGTAGAGCAGCTAAAGAAAGAGCTGGATGACCAGAAGAAAAAGCGCGCTGATTTAGAGGGCGGGATAAATGAGGAACGTAAGATAGCAAGTGACCAGAAGTCCCGCCTGCTTGCATTGGACGCCAAAAGGGTTAGCCTAGAGGCCCGCATAAAGGAGCTGGAGTCTGAGCTCGAACAGGTTAAAGATAAGGACGTAGAATTAGGCACGATCGTAGTTGCGCCAGATGCTGCGGTCCCTGTTACTACAAGAGAGGCGCCAAAGTCAGTAGAAAAGACTGGTAAGGCCACTGCCCCTGCCAAGGCCAATACGGTCACAAATATTAAACCAGCCTCTTCTTTTGAGGCTAAGGTGCTGGTGGTAAACAAAGATTATAATTTTGTAGTGATAAATATAGGTAGCAGGGATGGGGTACGCGCGGGAGACATTTTTTCAGTATACCATAACGCTAAGTACGTTGGAGATGTCAAGGTAGACAAAGTTCATGACTCTATGGCCGCAGCAGGTTTTTCTTCAGCTGATATGAAAGATAAGGTCAGCGAAGGTGATAAGGTAGAAGCAAAGGCCAGATGAAGTCTATTTTAGTCAAGTCATCCTCTTCGCTTAAGGGAGATATCTCTCTGGCAGGCGATAAATCTATAGCCCACCGTTCGATAATCCTAAGCGCAATCACGCCCGGTGAAACCAGGATTAAAAATTTTCCTCTCAATCAGGACTGCCTTTCTACTATAAATTCCTTTAAGAAATTAGGAATAAGGATTTCAAGGTCCGCGGGGAACTCCTTTACTGTATTCGGTAAGGGGATTAATGGTTTAAAGAAACCTAATAGCCCGATATTTGTAGGCGATTCAGGCACGACCATGCGGCTTTTGGCAGGGGTTTTAGCTGGACAGGATTTTAGCGTCACGCTTAAGGCAGGTAGATCGCTTGCAAAAAGACCGATGTTAAGGATAACCGCGCCATTAAGGATGATGGGCGCAAAAATAAGCGCAAGGCGCCTGCCTTGCCGGCAGGCAGGCAAGGCGCAAGGTTTAGGGCAGGAAGAATATCCGCCGCTTACTATAAGTGGTGGTGGGCTTAGGGCTATTAGTTATAAGGTTCCTGTTGCTTCGGCGCAGGTAAAATCAGCAATACTC
>JBAXNZ010000106.1:0-3845 GCA_037133515.1 bacterium | reverse complement strand
ATAACGCAGCCTCTGGGCGCCTGCCTGCTTGGCGGAGATCGCGAACTCAACCAGATACTCCATCCTGGTACGCGAGGCATCCTCTGCGTTAACGCCTATGGATTCTGCCCCTAGCTTTTTTGCCTCCTTAACCGCCTCAGTCATCTCTTTTATTATCGAGGCATGATCAAGCTTACCCTTAAACTTATGCGTGATCATCTGATCCGAGGTGGAAATAGAGAGATTCAAGTGCTTGATAGCCGGAACCATCTTAAAGGCGGCCTTAACATCATCCTTAGTAGCCCTGATCCAACCCTCAAGGCGTATGGGAGAAAGCGCGCCCTTCTTGACCAACTCCAGATTGGCATTAAGGTAATTGGTCTCATGATGCGTAAAAGGAAACCCGAATTCAGACTGGAAGACCCCGATCTCGTTTAGATAAAGATTGATCATGGTCTTTTCTAGCTTTGAAAGGCAGATCCTGGAAGTCTGGACCCCGTCGCGATTGGTCACATCGATAATGTATATCTTTGGCTTTGCCATTTTATTTCCTCCTATTATCTCTTAAATAGCTTATCGAAATCTTCCTTTGTCGGTGCGCCATCAGTGCTGAATATCTCTTGATTGTCCAAAAGATATGTAGGGCCGAACATAATCTCAAGCTCTCTATTCAAGCTGATATTATCCATTAAAAGCGACTGGCCTTCCTCGCCCCTTGCGCAATTACTCACTAGGGAATCTTCGCAATTAACCAAACAATCCTGCCACCAAGAGGTATTGGGATTCTTGGCCCGGCAGGTTATATATTCATAAAATTTATCCGGATAATGTTTCTGCACACAGACCGCGCGCAGATATTCCTCTGCCTCGATATTGCCGCGCGCTGTAGCAAAGGCAGAACCGAAATCAGATTCTTTCTGCCGGACTGCCAAGAAATGTATTATGGGCTTGAACTCTTTGGCCGCTTCCAATAATTTTGCAATATCCTTATCGTACAAACTAATAAAGAGGTCAAACCTCTCCTTTATCCTATCCCTATGCGGGAAATACCCCAATCCGCCATAGCCGGGTTTGATAAAATAGAAATTTCCCCTTGGCTCCACATTTTCCTTGAGACTGCTAAAACCATTAACTTTTTCAGACTCTTTGCCCAAAAGAAAAGCGGGAAGGCTATTGATCTGTAATTTATTAATCATCTTTTCTGCCTCAGCTTCAGGATAATACAAGTAAGACTCTGAAAGGCCCGGGAATAGAGATCTCAGGCGGTTTACTACCTTTTCCGTATTACAGTTCAGGCAATTTTTAGAAGTAATTACCAAAAGGCTAACCTTCGGCGCCTGGCTGTATACGCAGCTGGCCGCCATCCCCCCGGGATTAAGACAGGTCCCCACCATGCCCTTCTCCTTACAACGGCTATCAGAAAAACAGCGCGGCAGGAAAGTCAATACTTCGAGGTCATCACTTATTTTATCAGAGAGTCGCAATTCTTCTATTTTATAATCTGCTATCTTGCCTTTCGTTACGCTTAAGGTCAACCTGCCTAATCTTCTGCCCTGCCAGAACGGCTTGATAACTAGGGTATTTCCTGACTTAGTGTAAGGTTCTTCTTTCATGCGATTCTGGCCGATAATCACTATATCTATTCCAGAGACTTCTTTAAGTAGTTTCAAATCATCAGCCTCTCCCTGGTGGCTCAAAAGTATTATGATATCTACACCCTGCTTTTTTAGATCCGCCACTGCCTTGGCTACTGCTGGAGCTGGTTCACTAAATTCAAAACCCTGCGCCTTTTGCCTTGCTGCCACAGGGGTAAGCCCGATGATACCGACTTTGAGGCCATTCACTTCTTTTATAATGTATGGCTTAATCCCTGAGATAGTCTTATCTTTACTGACAATATTACAGGAAAGAAATATCAGGCCGGTATTTTTTAGGTATTCTTTTAAGAACTCTGTCCCGAAATTAAATTCTTCGTCTCCTATGGCCTGGGCATCATATTTCATAAGCTCAAGGGCTCTGAGGTTCACCCGGGTGCGCTGTATATCCAACTCCGTATTCAGGGTGTATTCGTCCATCACGCCTCCGGCAAAAAATCCGCCGGAGTCTAAAAGTAAAAGGCCGGGGGTATCCTTGCGCAGCTGCTTAACCAGGGTAGCGCGCCGGGTGACCCCTCCGTCAGGCTCAACAAGACAGTTACAAGGGTAAATCATGGCGTGGGTTTCGCCAGTGTATAATATAGTGAGCTCTTGGGCGCTGGAATTACCTAAAGGCAAAAAGGCGCCTGCCGCCAGTAAGAAAGCGAAGATGATTTTCTTTTTCATTATAACTTGATTATCTTTACCGCCAGGATATTCTCGGTCTTCTTTATCTTATCCAGGATTTCAGCAGAAACAGGGCTATCTACGTTAAGGACGCTTATGGTCTTTCCCCCGAGCCTCTCTCTGCCAAAGGTCATCGCCGCTATATTGATATTTTGCTTACCTAAGAGAGTCCCCAGGTTGCCGATGATCCCCGGCTTATCCAGGTTCTGGATAACAATCATCTCGCCAAGGGGCGAGGCCTCGACATAATAGCCGTCGATCTTTACGATGCGTGGCTTCTTATTAGAAGATAGCGTGCCCGAGACCCGCCTCGTCTCTTTATCCGTCTTAATCTCCAACTCTATTAAAGTAGAGAACTCCGCCTCCTTTGAAGACCTGGATTCATTAACCTTAATCCCTCTGGCCTTAGCGAGCGTTACCGCATTAATAAAGTTTACCGTATCCTGCAATATCGGAGAGAGTAAGCCCTTAACCAGGGCCATGGTAAGAGGGCTTAAGTTATGCTTGGTGATATCTCCGCTGTAGGTTATGTTCAGCTCCTGGAACCTTCCTTCTACCAACTGTGCCAAGAACATCCCTAATTTCTCTGATAGGTTGATATAGGGCTCAAGGGCCTTATATGTCTCGGCATCCACTGAAGGATAATTAGCGGCATTACGTATGCCACGGCCGAGCAGCGCATCGCGCACAATCTCCGCTACCTCGATAGCCACATTCACCTGCGCCTCTTCGGTAGATGCGCCCAGGTGCGGGGTGGTAATAACGTTTTCCAATTTCAATAATTCATTTTCTGGCTCAAGCGGTTCTTTCTCAAAAACATCCATTGCAGCGCCTGCGACCTTGCCTTCCTTAATAGCAGCCACCAAGGCAACCTCATCGATAATACCGCCGCGCGCGCAATTAACTATCCTTACGCCCTTCTTCATAATGGCGAATTCATTGCCTGAGATCATATGCTTGGTCTCTTCGGTAAACGGGGTATGGACGGTAATATAATCCGCTTGCTGTAAAAGCTCTTTAAGCTCAACTACCTTTATACCTAAATCTTCAGCGACCTGGCGCGATAAGAAAGGATCAAATGCCAAGACCTTCATCCCGAAAGAGAAGGCACGCCTGGCTACCTCTGTGCCGATCCTGCCTAAACCAACTATCCCTAAAGTCTTATTATAGAGCTCAACACCCATGAACTTAGAGCGCTTCCATTCCCCCTTTTTCATAGAGGCATTGGCCTGGGCTATATTCCTGGAGAGCGCCAGGATCATACTAAAGCTATGCTCAGCAGTAGAGATGGTATTGCCAGCGGGGGTATTCATCACAATAATACCTTTTTGGGTAGCTGCCTCCAAATCCACATTATCCAAACCTACGCCTGCGCGGCCTACCACCTTTAATTTACGGGCAGCCTCCAGGACTTCTTTGTTCACTTTGGTCGCGCTCCTGACAATAAGCGCCTCGTAATCACCGATAATCTCTTTAAGCTTTTCCGGCTTAAGCTCGGTCATCACATCAACCTGGAACTCCACTACCTCTTTTAGTATTTTAAGG
>JBAXNZ010000105.1:0-3865 GCA_037133515.1 bacterium | reverse complement strand
CTGCAAGCCTCCCCCAGTATTCCTTAGGCCAGCGTTTGGGGCCCCAATTCCCTCCTGGGTTTATCGCCACCAGAAAATCGCTTATTGCTACCCCTTTTTTATTCAAGAATTCCTCTACGAACTCTTTATCAGAATCGCTTAAGAAAAACTCAGTAAATCTATCCTCAACCCTAAACCCTGCCTGCTCTATAATATTAAGATAATGGTCGATGCGGTGAAGCGAGTTCGGCTTAGGAATTTTTATATTCTTAGTCAGAAGAAAGCCGCGTTTTTTAGTACGGTATCCTATCCGCTCAGGTATCCCGGCGAGGCGACAAAGCAGGGCGCGGCTGAAAGAACGATGCAGTAAGAACGCCGTATCAAACCTTTTGCTCTTAAGTAACTGCACAAACTTTAATTTGGCCAAAGTCCCGCGATGGCGGTCATTCTCATCAAAGATAATTATCTCATCTAGGTGCGGATTGTCTTTTAAGACCTGATAACATCTGCTGGGCACCACACAGGCCAGATAGCTACCGGGTGAGTTGCGCTTTATATTCCTGATTACTGCCGTAGAAAAAAGCACATCCCCTAGCCAGTTTACGTTAAAAACCAGTATGCGCTTAGTCTGCATCGCGGTGTTCTTTCATAAAGGTATATATGCCGCTGGCCTCCACCCAGAAAATGAACAAATTCCCGGCATTTGAGGAGATACGCAGCCTCTTTAAGGCAAAGATATCGTGATTAGAAAATTTCTTTCCGGGAGAAGTGGTTACTGCCAGTTTATAACCGGCTTCTCTTACCAGATATCTTATTCTGTCATTAAACTTTCCTTCCGGGTAACTAAATAAAGTAACCTTATCCCCCAACTTATCCTCTAAAACTTTCTTAGAATCAAAGATCTGTCTCCTGACCTCCTCATCAGACTTTAGATTAACCAGCGGTTCAGGTCCTAAGGTGTGGCTACCGAAAGTTACCAGCCCCGAACTATGCATCTGGTGAACCTCTTGCCAGCTTAATCTATCTTGCCCAGGCCTACCTATTTCATTGATAATAACAAAGAGCGTAGCAGGCAGGTTGTATTTTTCCAATATAGGAAAGGCGTAGGTATAATTATCCCTGTAGCCGTCATCAAAGGTAATGGCTACCGTACGGGGAGGTATGGCCCTGCCTTCTTCTATAAAAGATATGGCTGCCTCTAGGGGGATTACATTATAACCAAAGTTCTTTAAGAAACGCATCTGGCGTTCGAATACTTTTGGAGTTACGCTCAACCTGTTTGCCTTTTGCGCTTCCGGACTGACTGAATGATACATCAATATAGAGAATACATAATTTCGTTTTACGAAATCATAAGACAGGATAAAAGCCAGGGAAAGTATTAGCGTGCCCCCGATTAATAACTTGCGTTTACGCATTCTAGATATAACCTTTCTGTTTCTAGGACCATCTCTCGCAGAGAAAATCTTTCGCCTATAAAGCTCCTTGCAGCCTCACCCAAGGCCCTGGCCCTGCTGGGCTCCTTTAGCAGTTCTAATATTGCCGAGGATAAGGCATACGCATTAGCCGGCTCAACCAATAACCCAGTCTCTCTGTCTTTTATCAAACTTTTTATCCCTCCCACATCTGAGCCGATAACTGCAAGGCCAGATGCCATAGCCTCCATAAGGCTTAAACCCAGCCCTTCTTTAAGCGAGGGCAGCACGAACAGGTCCATAATCGAAAGAACCCTAGATGTATCTAAAACCGAGGGCATAAAAAACACACTCCGCTCGATATCGAGGCTACGCACGAGCTGATGGAGGCCACTCTTAATCTTTCCGTCTCCCACAATAAGTAACTGTACGTCAGCTACCTTTTCTAATACTGATTTTATAGCCTGGATAAGATAAATATGCCCCTTAACCTCAGAGAGCCTAGCCACAATCCCCACTACTGGCCCTGGCCTAAGGCCGAGATTGCGCTTGGCATCGACTTTGAAATCCTGGTTATAATCTTTAAATCGAGCGAGATCTATTCCGTTATGGATGACTGCGATATCTCTTTGCCTCACCCCCAAATCAGCTATCAAGTGCTCCTTCACCTGCTCGCTTATAGCAATAACCGACCTCCCCCAGCAGGGAAATATACGACGGATAAGCCTTTTCTTAAAGAATCCGTGGCAGGTAGATATATGCGGCTTACGGGAAAAATACTCAAGAAGAGACCCTAAGACCGAGGTTATCCGCGTATTAGAATGCACGATATCGATATCTTTTTCTTTTATGTACTTCAAAGAAATAAGCAGGCTGCTTAAAATCTTAGGGATATTCGCTTCGGATTTAGTATTTATGGGTATAGGTAAATAAGATATGCCTTCTGCGCAAAATCTCTCTACCAATTCACCACCGCTAGATGCAACATAAACACCATGGCCTCTCTCTTTCATGCCCCCGGCAAGGGAAAGGACGTAGCTTGAGATGCCTCCGATATTAAGGTGGTTGGTCAGATATAAAATGTTCATCTTAATAACTTATCGATTGCCTCCAAGACCTCCTGCGGCTTTATCAAATCCATGCATCGAGCAGACTTACATTTTGATTTATAGCAAGGGCTGCAATCCAGATCTTTACTGAGCACCAGGTATTTCTTGCCAGGCAGAAGATGCCTGCGATAGTCGGTCGGGCCAAAAAGGGCAATAAAGGGCACCTGCATACTAGAGGCGATATGCAAAGATGCCGAATCAGGAGAAATATACACGCTGCATCTTTTAATAAGGCTGGCCAGCTGATTAATCGTAGTTTTGCCGCAGGTATTTATGGGTTTTATATTTTTAAGCATCCCGCTTAAGCGTTCAGCAAGTGCTATGTCCCTATGCGTACCCGTGAGCACAATACGCATCTGCCTGCTGGAGAGCTCCTCGCAAAGCCTGGCAATATGGCTCAAGGGCCAGTTCTTGGTCAGCCATCTGGGGCTGGCGCTGATATTTATACCTACTATTGCTTGAGCAGCGCTTAACCACTGGTCGCTGAGCAGCTCATTGACGTATTTATCGTCTTCCTCTGTCGGCCATAAACTCAAAAGAGGCTCCTTTAATTCTATGCCCAGCATCTTTAATATCCTGAACTGATGGGTGAGGGGATCCATTGCCGGTTTATCGTCTTTTATGCGGTGGTTAAGCAGGAAACCGAACTTCCTGTTATCGTAGCCGTAACGGTTAAGCGAAAGAGATAGCCTGGAAAGGATATGGCTCCTGCGGTTATTCTGTAGGTCAATCACCATATCAAAATTTTGTTTCCTTAACGTACCGGCGAGCCGCAAGAATGCGAAGAGCCCTTTATCCTTATTCTTAAAATCGCAGACCAGCAATTCATCTATGTAAGGGCACCTTAAAAGAACTTCCTTGGAAGGCTCCTCTACCAGAAAAGTTATTTTATAATTGGGCCGCGCGAATCTCTCCCTTATCTCTCTTATAGCGGCAGTAGAAAGAATGACATCCCCAAGGGAGCTGAATTTGATAATCAGTATATTGAAATTATTCAGTGCCTCCTTATAGACACCCAGGGTATTCTCAACCATAAGTTGCATGTTATATTTTTCTTTCACCTTCTTATAGGCGTTATGCGCGAGCTCCCGCGCCAATTCCTTATCTTTAAATATCCTGATTACCGCCTCAGAGATGCTCTTATGGTCTGAGGCAGGCACAAGCAGGCCTGTCTTTTCGTGCTCGATGATATCCACTACGCCTCCGACCTGCGTCGCCACTACCGGCACTCCCGCTGCCTGCGCCTCGATAATAACCCTTCCGAATGCCTCCTGGGTAGTGGTAGCAAGCACCAGAAGGTCTAGCTGCGTAAGTATCTGCGGTATATCGCGCTGTGTGCCCAAAAACTCAGTGCAATGCCAC
>JBAXNZ010000104.1:0-3930 GCA_037133515.1 bacterium | reverse complement strand
GCCTGAACAACTCCTGTTTTTTTAAGAATGCTTCCTGAAGACTAGGTATGCGTTTAAACTCTGACAAATTCGCTGAGTTTTTAACGTCGCTAAGGGCCTTTTTTAACCCGGCTAGATATTATTCCAAGAGATACAGAACCGCCAGCTGCGCGGTATAGGCCTTGGTAGCGGCAACGCCAATCTCTGGGGCGGCATGCGTGTAGATGACGCTATCGGATTCGCGCGTAAGGCTGGAGCCCAGCACATTACAGATAGCCAACACCAATGTTTGTTTTTTCTTCGCCTCTTTCACTGCTGCCAAGGTATCCGCAGTCTCTCCTGATTGACTGATAGCAATAACTAGGGAATTTTCTGCCAAGAGGGGGTTACGGTAGCGAAATTCGCTAGAGACATCTACGCTAACCGGGATAGAACAGAGTTCTTCCAGTATATATTTACCGCAGAGGCCCGCATGATAGGCTGTGCCGCAGGCTACAATTACAATATTGCTTATCTTGACTAGCTTCTCCGCTGGGATCTTAAGCGCCTCAAAAGAAATCTCTCCGGAATTTTTGTCTATCCTGCTATTCAATAGCCCTTCTAAAATAGCGGGCTGTTCCTTAATCTCTTTGAGCATAAAGTGCGGCCAGCCTTGTTTTTGTGCCTGTGATACATCCCAGTTAATGCGGCTGGTCGCTCTCTTGACCGTCTCTCCGGCAAGATTAGTCAGTGCGACTGCCTCAGTGGTTAGCACCGCCATTTCATTGTCTTCCAAGAATATTATTTCTTGCGCTACATCAAGCAGGGCAGGGACATCTGAGGCCAGAAAGTTTTCTCCTTTACCCGCGCCTACTACCAGGGGGCTGCCCATACGCGCGCCTACAAGCTTTCCTGGCTCGCGCCTTGAAATTACGGCAATGGCAAAGGAGCCTTCTAGTTTAGCAACTGCCTTTCTTACCGCTTCCTCCAAAGAACAACTACGATAGAACTTTTCAATTAAATGCACAATGACTTCAGTATCGGTCTGGCTAAGAAATATATGCTTATCTTTCAGTAGCTCGCTTTTAAGCTTGGCGTAGTTCTCGATAATACCATTATGCACTAAGGCAATCTCTCCTTTACAATCCAGGTGCGGGTGGGCATTAACCTGATTGGGCGCGCCATGCGTAGCCCAACGGCAATGGCCGATACCCAGGCTCCCAGAGAGTGGTTTTTTATGCAGGAGGTTTTCTAGGTCTTTGACTTTACCGGGTAGCTTTCGTAGGGAGAGGGAGTTTTTACGTTCCAAATAAGTAACTATGCCGCAGGAGTCATAACCGCGGTACTCCAGGCGCTTAAGCCCGTTTAAGATAATGGGTTGCGCTTCCTTTGTTCCAATATAACCTATGATCCCGCACATATAAGAAACCTTAGCGAATGAAATCGCATCCTGCTGCGAATCAAGTACCTCTAATCTTTTGTTTAGCGAAGTCCTTGTCCGCCTGTAGCGGACAAGGATAATTTGAGCACTTTAAGCTTCTGTTTAGCGAAATCCTTGCGCGAAGCGCAAGGACCTACGCAGTGCTTTGCTGTCGGGAACACAGGTTAATAATAGCGTCCCCAACCGGATTTTCCCGCCGTATCTCTTGGAGATCTCTGGCGGGATCCCGTCTCGGTGCTCACAACTAAAGACGGGAGAACCGGTGCATATAACGTCCCCAACCGGATTTGAACCGGTGTCGAGAGCTTGAAAAGCTCTTGTCCTAGGCCAGGCTAGACGATGGGGACGAGACTAAAGCCTATTCTTCTTCTTCTTCTGCTATTACCGGCGCCACACAAGAGACGCGATCCTTAGCCTGCAACTTAATCAACCGCACTCCCTGCGCAGAGCGGCCGGTTGAGCGTATATCCTTTATGGCGCAGCGTAAAAACATTCCATTCTGAGTAATTACCATCAGCTCGTCGTTATCTGAAACTGTCTTAAGGCTTACTGCCTGGCCATTCTTATCGGTCACTTTGATATTAATAATACCCTTGCCGCCGCGGCTGGTCAGCCGATACTCTTGTACCGGAGTGCGCTTGGCAAAGCCCAACTCCGTGACCGTCAAAAAGGTAGAGTCTAGATGGGGCAGGACCATAGCTATAACCTCATCCTTCTTAGCCAACGAGATGCCGCGTACACCCTTCGCAGCCCTACCCATATCGCGCACCTTACTCTCTGCAAATCTTATAGCCTTACCCTGGCGGGTGCCTATGAACAACTCTTGCTTCCCGTCAGTAAGCTCGACACCTATAAGCGCATCATCCTTCTCTAGGGTAATACCGATAATCCCGCCCTTGCGAGGATTACCATAGGCGTCAAGCTGGGTTTTTTTAATCTGGCCCTGCTTAGTCACCATCACCAGATATTTCTCGGAGGAGAATTCTTTTACCGGTACAGTAGAGCTTACTTTAGAGCCGGGCTCCATCTGCAGCAGATTAACTATAGCCTTTCCTTTAGAGATACGGCTGGCCTGCGGTATCTCATAGACCTTAAGCCAATGTACCTGGCCCTTATCGGTAAAAATGAGCAGATAATCTTTGGTCGAGGCCACAAAAAGATGCTCGACAAAATCCTCCTCTTTAACCTCGGCACCCGTAGCGCCCCTGCCTCCCCTTTTTTGTTTACGGTAAGAGCTTACCGGCAGCCGCTTTATATATCCGCCGTGACTTATAGTCACCACCACATCTTCTTCGGCGATCAGGTCCTCTATCTCAAACTCTTCTATTTCACCTACCACATCGGTCCTGCGCTCATCCCCGTATTTTTTCTTTAAATCCTCCAGCTCTGCTTTAATGATCGCCTCTACCCTCTTCTCCGAGGCTAAAATGGCCTTACACAGCTCTATCTTCTTCAGGAGCTCCAGGTACTCTGCGTCAATCTTATCGCGCTCAAGGGCGGTTAACCTCTGCAGCTGCATCTCGAGGATCGCCTGGGCCTGCAACTCGGAGAGCCCGAACTCTTTCATCAGGCGCTCCCGGGCATTCTCTGTATTTTTGGAGGTCTTAATAGTTTTGATAATGCGGTCAATAAACTTTAGCGCTATCTTGAAGCCCTCTAAAATATGCGCCCTCCTTAAAGCGCGATCCAGTTCAAACTGCGTGCGCCTGCGGATAATAACCTTGCGGTGGCCTATATAGGCGTCCAGGATCTGCCTTAGGTTTAACACCCGCGGCCGGTTCTCTACCAGTGCCAGCATAATAATGCCGAAGGTAGCCTCCAGCTGCGTATGCTTGAAGAGTTGGTTTAAAATAATCTGGGGCTCTGTATCGCGCTTAAGCTCAACTACGATGCGCATCCCCTCTTTATCAGATTCATCGCGTATATCGGAAATGCCTTCTATTTTTTTATCATCAACTAGGGCGGCGATAGCTTCAATAAGAGCGGCCTTTTGTACCTGGTAAGGAATCTCAGTAATCACTATCAGGTCTTTGCCGTTTTTCTGATGTTCGACCGTAGCCCTGGCGCGCACCGTAAGTTTTCCTCTGCCGGTAGTATAGGCGTCTTTAATGCCACCCTTACCGCAGATTACACCGCCGGTCGGAAAATCAGGCCCCGTGATGTAGCGCATCAGGTCTTTTATCTCTGCTTCCGGATGTTCCAGAACATATATAATAGCTTCTGCCACTTCAACTAAATTGTGCGGCGGGATATTGGTAGCCATACCTACGGCTATGCCGCTTGAGCCGTTGACCAAAAGATTAGGCAGTGCAGCCGGTAGGAGAAGCGGTTCTTGTAGCGAGGCATCGAAGTTAGGCCCGAAGTTTACTGTCTCTTTGTCAATATCTCCCAACATATCCTCGGAGATAGCGGAAAGCCTGGCCTCGGTGTAGCGCATAGCTGCAGCATTATCGCCGTCCACCGAGCCGAAGTTACCCTGGCCGTCAACCAGAGGATAGCGCAGCGAAAAATCCTGAGCCATCCTTACCAGC
>JBAXNZ010000103.1:0-3935 GCA_037133515.1 bacterium | reverse complement strand
CCCTCTATGTTTTTCTGCATAGATCCTCTTATCAAACTCTTTCCGTTATTCTAAAAGATATTGAGGAGATTGTCAAGGAGCATCGCTTAAATCCCTTGATTTGAAGAACGCAAGAGGTATAATAAAGCCCTTCATATTCATATCAGTGAAGGGGATTTAGAATAATAAAATGAAAGCTACCGTAATTCTGGCAAACACCGGCTGCCTGCTGCCTCTGTTGATAATACTGAACCTCTTCTTTGGCTGGATTTTCTTAGAGGCGCGTTACTGGCTGCTTTTTGAAGCAGTTTTAGTAACGGTTTTTATATTTAACAGCTATATTATGGCGCGCAGGCTATTTAACAGCCCTAAACATAAACGCAATGACGGCGTGATAGATGTAGAAGGGCAGGTTATTGAGGATAAGGAGCGGCGCAAAATAAATTGACTTTTTAAGAAATAATGTTAACATGCTTTGACGCTTTAATAAAACTAATGGTCCCAACAGCTAAGCGCTGCGAAAATTTGTGTCGCTACGCTCCAAAATTTTCTTGCAGCTGTGGGATTAATTCGCACCTATAACTTACTCACACCTTCGGTATTCGTAAGTTATGGGCTCATTAAGGAGGGTAATCAAATGGCTGGTTTTGACTTGTTGTTGTTGGCTCCTGTAGGTTCTATTGCTGCGCTTATGTTTGCGGCATATCTTGCCTTTTCTATACTTAAAAAGGACGAAGGAAATGATAAGATGAAAGAGATCGCCCAGGCAGTCAGAGTCGGGGCATGGGCCTACCTAAAGAGGCAATACCTGGGGGTATCTTTATTCTTCGCCGCTGTATTTTTAATCCTGCTGGTTTTGGCGTTTAACAAATACCTGGTTATCTTTGTGCCTTTCGCCTTTCTGACCGGAGGTTTATTCTCAGGGCTCTCGGGTTTTATCGGAATGAGTATTGCCACTCAATCTTCCAATCGTACGGCTGCAGCTGCCATGAAGAGCCTAAACTCGGGGCTGCGCGTAGCATTCTCAAGCGGCGCGGTTATGGGCTTGACAGTAGTAGGTTTAGGCCTCTTAGATTTAAGTATCTGGTATTATTTCCTTAACTGGTATTATTCAACCCATGCTATTCCAATGGGGTTTGATAAAATTACTGCTATTACCTCGACCATGCTTTGTTTTGGTATGGGTGCCAGCTCACAGGCGCTATTTGCCAGGGTCGGAGGCGGGATCTTTACCAAGGCTGCGGATGTAGGAGCTGACCTGGTAGGTAAGGTAGAGGCAGGAATCCCTGAGGATGATCCACGTAACCCCGCAGTTATTGCGGATAATGTGGGTGATAATGTAGGCGATGTCGCGGGTATGGGCGCCGATCTCTATGAATCTTATGTTGGCTCGATTGTGGCTACCTCTGCCTTAGGCGTGGCTGCCGGTTTAGGGCTTGCCGGCGTAACCGTGCCTATGGTTATGGCAGCAGTAGGAGTGCTAGCCTCGATCTTAGGAACTTTTTTTGTTAAAAGCAGGGAGGAGGCCAGCCAGAAAGTATTATTAGCCGCCTTAAGAAAAGGGGTATTCGTCAGCTCTATATTGGTAGCAGTAGTATCTTATTTTCTGGTAAAGGCTACTTTGGGGGTTGAGCACTTGGGAGTTTATTGGTCGGTACTCTCCGGCTTAGTTGCCGGTGTATTGATCGGCCTGTGTACTGAATACTATACCTCAAGCGGCTTCAAGCCTACGCGCTCCATAGCTGATGCAGCCCAGACCGGTCCTGCCACAGTTATCATCGCGGGTATGGCTGTGGGGATGATGTCTACGGCAATACCGGTTATAGTAGTAGGTATTGCGATATTGCTGAGTTTCTTTTTGTCCGGCGGAGCAACAAACTTTAATGCCGGGCTTTACGGTATAGGTATCTCTGCTGTGGGCATGCTCTCTACTTTAGGTATTACTTTAGCTACTGATGCCTATGGCCCGGTTGCGGATAATGCCGGAGGCAATGCCGAGATGGCACACCTGCCTCCGGAGGTGAGAAAAAGGACTGATGCCCTGGATTCGCTGGGCAATACTACTGCAGCCACAGGCAAAGGCTTTGCCATTGGCTCAGCTGCCCTCACTGCCCTGGCGCTCATCGCTGCTTTTAAAGAACAGGTTTCTTTATTCTGCAAAGAGATGAATTTGAGCCTGATGAATCCGAATGTCCTGGTTGGTTTGTTTATCGGCGGGATGCTTCCATTTTTCTTCTGTTCGCTGACTATGCGCGCCGTAGGCAGGGCTGCGGGAAAGATTGTGGTAGAGGTACGCAGGCAGTTTAAAGAGATCATCGGGATTATGGAAGGGGAGGCCAAGCCTGATTACGCAAAGTGCGTAACTATTGCTACTGCAGCTGCGCAAAAAGAGATGATTGCGCCTTCGCTTTTGGCGATTATCGCTCCCTTGGCTGTAGGTATTTTGATCGGGATAGAAGCTGAGGTAGGTATGTTAACCGGGGCAACTGTAACCGGTTTTGTCCTGGCGGTTATGATGGCAAACTCCGGAGGAGCCTGGGATAATGCCAAGAAATATATAGAGGAAGGCAACTACGGAGGAAAGGGCTCACCAGCTCATAAAGCAGGCGTAGTAGGAGATACTGTCGGAGATCCTTTTAAGGATACTTCCGGGCCAAGCCTCAATATCCTGATTAAACTTATGTCCATGGTCTCCATTGTCTTCGCTTCCTTCATGGTCAAAAACACCCTCTTCAAATAACTTAGGGACGGTTCTGAAACACGGTTAAAAGTGTCCCCTAGGGACACTTTTCTTCTTGGTTCAGAACCGTCCCTATTCTTTTACTAAATCTTTCGCGCTTTTATTTCAAGTGTACCCGATAAAAGATTCAGAACCGGAATTCTTAACAATATTTTCTCAATAAAAATGCAAGAATCACAATGCTCATTATAAAGGTTCTCTATGAATTTTAAAATAAATAACGGCATAAAAACAAGATTTTTCGGGAATAGATTGCCTCTTTTAAATCCTATTATTTCAAATCCGTGTTTTTTCAGAATTCTTTTTATAGACTGAAACGTATATTTAACCGGATGGTCGCTTTTTTTTAAAATACTTGCTATAAATTCATAAAGCCCGTATTTATAAGGCAGCATATATATAAACAGCCATCCCTGCTTAGTTATTACTCTATTTAATTCATCCAGGCTTTCTTCTGGATGAGCCACGTGTTCAAGGACCCCGCAAGATAAAACAGCTTCGAGGCTCTCATCTTTAAAGGGCAGATCAACGGAATCAATCCTGATTAAATTACCTATTCCCATTTCACTTAAGAAAACTGACGAGGCATAATGTACATCGCTGGGAATCACATTTACCCCTAACTTCGACAGAAAGAATGTCATGGCTCCATAACCACAACCCCAATCCAATATTTTTGCTTTGTTGGGTAAAGAGTATTTAATCTCCTGTGCTATCCTTAAATAATGTCTTAAGGAAAATTTATTTTGTAAATTTTTAACATGTTGATTCCCTTGTTTTTGTTCTTCCCGCATAAACTCCAAAGTTCTTTTAATTAGTTCCGATTCACCCATAATAACTTACTTTTTTGCTTTTTAGTTTTAGACAACCTAAACTTTATCCACAGAACAGTATCTACCGTGAACTTACCCGTTTATTGTACCACTAAGAATTGGGCATTCCAGCGTTAATTGATAGATTATCCATAGCTACAGCCGTGGGCGTTTTTTCTTTAAGCTTCCGAAAAAAGGGACCGGAAGAAAGGGACCGTTTCCCTTTTTTTAATTTTTTATGGTATAATGCCTCTGTTATGGATGATTTGGGGTTTGTCAAGCGCTGTGTCAGCTCTGATAAGCTTGCCTGGGATGAATTCGTAGAGCGGTACTCCCGCCTAATCTATAACTATATCTACAGCGTCTTACGCGTAAAAGGCATAAATCTCTCCCCACAGGATAAT
>JBAXNZ010000102.1:0-4071 GCA_037133515.1 bacterium | reverse complement strand
AGAGTATATTATCATCCTGATCAAGGACAACTTTGCAGTCTGTGACGTCTCCTGAATTACGCGCCTTGCATACTAAAGTGGCAAATTTAACAGATCTTTCTCGGCGCATGGCCCGTATTAATCTGCTAATATCATCAGGATTGAGTAATACCTCGTCTCCTTGTATGTTAATGGCCAAATCATACTTAATGCCTTTTATGGCCTCAGCGATACGGTCGGTACCGGTTTGATGCTTAGTAGAGGTCATAATAGCCTTTCCTCCGTGATGCTCGACCAGCCGGGATATCTCTTCACTATCAGTAGCGACAAAGACACTACCTAGCTCTTTACAAAGAGAGGCTCTCTTTAATACATGAATGATCATAGGAAGCCCTTCTATTTCAGCTAATGGCTTGCCAGGAAATCTGCTGGATAACATCCTTGCCGGTATTAACCCTATGACTTTCATAAAGACCTCAGGCTATTTTAATATGTGAGATATCTTCCGCTACGTAACGTGTCTTTTCCATAAGAGCCTCTTTAGAAGCCAGACCGCTACATACCCCTATTGCTGCCTTTACGCCGGCATTCAGGCCCATCTCTACATCGGTGATCGCATCGCCTACCATCACCGCGTTATTCTTATCAATTGATAGGCGCTCTAAGACCAGATTGATCATATCCGGATAAGGCTTATAATTCTGAACCATATCTTCGCCTACGACAAAACTGACCTTATCTGATATCCCTAAGAATCTAAGGGCTAATTTTGCCCTTTCTGTCTTGTCTGTTGTAGCAACGGCAATGCCGCATCCTTTTTTATGCAATAGCGAGATGAGCTGATGCATACCGTTGACCGGTTTAATCATCTCCCCAAGGCAGTTCTGGCTTATCCTGTCTGCTTCCTTGAATATATCGAAGCATAAATTATGGGTATCATTAAACCCGAGCTTATCCAAAGAATCTATCATAGCCTGCATAACAATCTCTCTTTTCTTAAGCCCCACTGGCCCGCTATCCCTTAGTTTTCGATTTTGAAGATTCACACCCATAGCGTACATGATTTCTTCTTTTTGTTCTGCGCTGAACCCAAGCTCTTTTCTTGCCAATTCTACCCTAAGACTGACCATCTGCGACCAATAGTGATAAAGGTCCATAAGTGTTCCATCTTTATCGAAGATCGCTAATTTGACATCGGAGATAATATCCGAATTTATCTCTAAATTAACCACGGATAGCCTCTATATTAGACTTAATAAGCGCTTCTGCCTTTAAGACTGCTTCATTTATAATTGCTATATCGGTATCAAATTCTTCTTTTTTCAGGTATTCTTTTACGAGCATTCTGGCAAAGGTGCCTACCGCTACTCCATGCGCTCCTACTGCGCATTCCCTGGATAATAACCCGGTCTTACTATTAGTCCCCCCTGACAATAAAATCATGGCCGGAATGCCGCTCTTTTGAATGATATCCGCGCAGGCAACAGCCTGAAGGGTATTATTATAATCGTCTTTTTCGCTTCCGCTCATAGGGATACCGTCAGCCTGGATTATCAGGCGTTCCCCTGCCAACTGGTACGCCAGCCTCGCCCTCTCTATAAGGTGTTTATTGGATAAGAGAGACCTGTCAATGCATAAACTTATAAAGTTATCAGGGATAAGGTTAGTCAAAGTTTTCCAGTCCGATAAAAATGCCTCGTCATCATCCGTAGCCGCATGCAACTCCATAGTCTCAACGCCCCTCTGAATACAAAGCGGCAGGATCTTTTCAATATCCGCCCTTCTATGTACGTACCCTATTGCACCCTGCAGACACGCGACTTCGCAATGTCCGCAACCTATACACCTGTATTCCCTGGTCGTAAAGTCATCGCTTATTACCCCCTGCTTGCATGAGTCTATGCATCTACCGCATTTATCACATCTTGCCTGGTCTATCTTGACCTTCCTTACATGCGGGTCGCCTTTTAGACCTATACTCACATTCAAATACGGTTTTACTTCTATCTTCTTATCTAAAAGCGGCGCTATTTCATAAGCCTTTTTTATGCCTGCTGCTGCAGCGTCAACAACATCTGTGTTTGCCGATAAATCAAGCATAGTGGATCCGGCAAGGGTAAAGATAAGCGAAAGCCTTCTTACCTCCTCCTGGTCTTCATTACCTGCCCCGCAAACCAGCTTGAAGAACCTTCTCTCCTGTAAAATATCCCTTAGCTTGCTATATCTATCCATGGCGATATTACAACTATATCCCGTATCTTTCTTAGACGTAGTTTTCAAGACCTTTATAAAATGCCCGGTAATTAGTGGGGGTTAAAATATGTACGCCTTCTTTGCCCCTTGTAATCAAGTATTGATCAATTTGCTCCAGAAATGACTGGCACCAGCGGTGCATCTCAAGTATCATCTCGCGGTTTTCTTTTTCATCCTTCTCATTGTAAAAATGCATATCCTTCCCGGGTTTATTCTGCAGATAACCGTCCATCCCGACAGCAAATATCCTCTGTGCGCCCATAACAATAGCTACTCCCAAAAGAAGCACGGCAACAGTCCGGCAGTTCGTAGCAATGAAGCCGTCTTGAATATCAAAATGCGGGTTTAATGCATCTATAAAACACATTCTTTCGTAATCTCTATCCGTATATTCTTTAATCATCTCTTCAGATATTGATGGACCGAGTAATAATTTTGATGCCGGATTAACGGTATCGACATATGCAGTAAACCTGCGTTTATTGGCAAAGGCATGGTAATGCGACTTAAAAAGATCCCCCATATAATTGGCGCCCAGGATAATAGGGTCATACTTCATTATGAATGTATTTATCTTGTCCCTATAATCTTTGAGCGAAGGCCCGTTAGCCAGAACTAAAAAGTCTCTATTTTTATAACGGTCCATGTAGGGAACCGGACGATCGGTGCCTTTAGATAAATAAAAGGAGCCTGCTTTACCTTTAGTGCCTTCTTTATAATGATTGCCATTTCCCTGTATGATGCCTTCACTGATAAGATCATCTAAAGTCTTTTTTGAAAATCCCACCGGCTTCTTTGCGTTAATGTATTCCATGGCCTTCCAGATATCTTCAATGGTATATTCATGTGAATCTACCAGGGACTTAGCATAGTTAGGATGACATTGGAACATACCTGATAACATATAAGGCAGCTGATATCCCCACTTATTCTCATTAAGCAGGCTGACAAAATACCTGTCGATAATATTCAGCAGCGGGATAGAGTTATACCTGTCTTTTTTCTCCTTCTCAAGGAAAGAAATAATGATCTCGGTAGGCAGGTTACCCGCAGCCCTGCCCATACCATAAATAGTGGAATCTAATATATGGGCACCACAACGTATGGCTTCAAGCGCATTGGCAAAAGCCATCTGTAGACTATTATGCGGATGGAAACCGACTTTAATATTCGGAATGCTCAACAATGGCTCTACTATCGGTTTTATCTGATAAGGGAACATCGAGCCGTAACTATCCACTACGTAGATATAGTCGATGGCTGTCCCCTTAAGCATTGCGATAAGCTCATCACGCTCATTTTCAGATAAATTGTTATAATCCATCACGTTTAGTGATACTTTATAACCTTTCTTTTTTATCTGTCCCAACAACTCAATTGCTTCTTTTAAACAGTCCTTATGAGCTGCCACGCGCACAAGCTCAATGGCGCTATCCTTGGCAGCGCAAAAATCTCCGGGATCGATTTTGCCGTAATCTGCCATTAATGCCAATTTTGCGCCATTGATATTAGAGATGACCTCACGGATGGCTTCCTCAGGGCTGAATCTCCATAATCCATAAACGTCTTTATCAAAATGCTTATCTGTCCCCCGGTAACCTATCTCTATATAATCTACGCCTGCTTTTGATAGCGCGCGATATGCCTCCCTGACCAATCTCTTATCAAATTGCCAGTTATTAAGATACCCGCCATCTCTTATGGTGCAGTCTAATACCTGAAAATCTAAAAAACCGGTTACGTCCATTTATCTGGCCTTTTTATGAGTAATCTTCTTCTGAAATAAGTCTCTGAGTGCCTTATAGCTATTTAAGATTATGGCTGAGTCCACCATATAGG
>JBAXNZ010000101.1:0-4076 GCA_037133515.1 bacterium | reverse complement strand
AATTCGGCTACCAGGCCCCGTTCTAAAATCTTTATATCCCTCTCCTTAACCCAGGCGCTCAAGGTAAAAGTGAACTGCTGTCTGCTTAAATTTCTCTGGGCCTGTTGCATCTTTTCTATATTAGAAAGATGGTCATAGATAACCATTAGCTTAAAAGACTCTCCCCCTAGCCTTCTGATTTTGTTTTTTACCTCTTGAATCTGGTCATCTAAAAGCATCCCTTGCGCGTTAATCTCAAGCAGCCTCTGGGCTGCTGGCTCCTGGTGCCTGGAAAGCGTTACAAAATTAAAGCGGCATTCCTTAAGCGCTACCTCAAGCCCTTCGATTGTTTCTTTTAAATAGAATACGGCTAGATAAATATTAGCCTTATCCTGATCGACTAGCTGACAGAATAAGTTCGCTCCTAAATCCTCTAATCTTATTTGAAGCTGGGAGTAATCACGAATACTGACTACCCCTAAGATAATACCGCAATGTCGGGTTTGGGAGATCTGATCCAGGGGGATCTCTAGCCTTCTCCAGGGTAATAAAAGATACCTCTCCTGGATGAGCCTTTCTCTTTGCTGCGAGAGGTCTTTTTGCTGGTTACGCAAAGAGGATAATTCTAAAAGCAGGGATTGATAATCAAAACTAGCAACAACTTGTTTTAACTCCTGCTGATAAATCAGGGGCTTAGGCTTAATCATCCCGCCTAGCATAGCAGTTTGCTTCTGGAAACCCCCAAGCAAAGAAATAGCATCCTGGATTTCTAATAGCCCCCTTTCACTAATCAGGCCAGCTGTCCCTTCAATAATATTATCCTTATCTGGCTCGATTAGTTGCGCTGACCCTGCCTTCTGCAAGAAAGATAATACACTCTCTTTATCTTTTTTTAAGCCAATGAGCTCTAATCTCTTTATCCTGCTTATTGCCATTGATTTATTCTAGGTGGTTTTTGAGAAAATCCACTGCCGCATCTATATTGAACCTGGCAGTTTTTTCTATTCTCTCTTGCTGGTCTTGAGATTTTTGTTTAATAAAAGAGCTCTCCTTGGCTGTCTCTTCATCTAAGGCCTTGCGCAGTTCTTCGTTTTTCTCCCGAGCCCTGGCCTTAGCGGCCTGAATGATCTTTTCTCTCTCAAGCCCAGCTAACTGAATTATCTTGAGCGCCTCTTTCTTGGCTGCCTCCACCAATTCCTGGGCCTTAAGCTCAGCCTCTTTAATCTTATCTAATGCGCTCTTAGAGTCCATCTTTAGATTAACTCCTTTAGTGCCCTTAGCGGATCAGCTGCTTTTAATAGCGGCCTGCCTACTACAATAAAGTCTGCCCCGGCAGCAAAGGCCTGGGCTGCAGTTGCAGTTCTTCTCTGGTCATCTGAATTTATCCCTTTAGGCCTGATTCCGGGAGTAACAATAATAAATCTCTTTTTGATTCTCCTTTTTAAAAATGATGCCTCTTGCGCCGAGCAGACTACGCCATCCAGGCCGCAACTTAAGCCAGTCTTAGCCATGGCCAATACATCCTGGGGCTTGGCTTTTTGACTGGTTAAAATTGTCACTCCTAAAAGAAGTGGTTTTTTTATATTAAGACGCCTGGATTCTTCGTTGGCTGTCTCCACGGCAGCCTTTAACATTGCCTCTGCCCCACTAATGTGCAGCGTGAGCATCTTGACTTTAAGACGCACGCCCTGAGCTATAGCGTTAGAAACCGTATTGGGGATATCGAAAAACTTCAAGTCTAGAAATGCCCCAGCTCCTTTTTTATTGATATAGCGGATAACCTTTGAGCCGCAGCTGGTAAAAAGCTGCAGGCCTATTTTAAAAATTTTAACCCGCGGATAAAACTTGTCTATAAAGTATTTAGCCTTTAAAAAATTCTCTACGTCTAAGGCCAGGATTACCTTTGAGGAATTCTTCATCTCTTTAAAGCGCCTTTCAATAGGCTTATGTCTTTTATCTTATGCCTGAGAAGGTAATCTTTGAGGCCGGCAGTTACCTCTATAGCAACGCGGGGATTAACGAAATTAGCTGTTCCCAGGCTCACCGCAGTTGCTCCGGCAATAAAGAATTCTAACGCGTCTTGGCAGTTCATAATACCGCCCATGCCGATGATTGGTATCTTAACCCTATTATAGGTCTCCCAAACCATCCTCACTGCCACCGGTCTGATTGCCGGCCCGCTTAAGCCGGCGGTTAGGGTGGCAATCTTAGGCCTCTTTTTCTCTACATCTATGCTCATCCCGGTTAAGGTATTAACCAGGGAGACCGCGTCACTGCCGCCGTCCTGCGCCGCCTGGGCAATCTCGGTAATATCCGTCACATTAGGCGAAAGCTTGGTAATAATTGTCTTGGCGGTGATCTTACGCACTGCCCTTACCAAATCATAGGTTGCCCCTGGGTCCTGTGAGATCAATTTGTGGCTTTTAATGTTAGGACAGGATATATTTAATTCCAGGGCTGCAATCTCTCGAATCTTATCCAGGCGCTTGGCTAGAATCAAAAATTCCTCTGCTCTTCCCTCCGAGGCAATACTTATAATAATAGGGACGGCTAACTTTTTTAAAAACGGGAGTTTCTCTTTTATAAAGGCCTCTACTCCCGGGTTCTCTAAGCCAATGGAGTTAAGCAGGCCTGACGGGGTCTCGCAGGTGCGGGGAGTGGGATTCCCCTTGCGGGGCTTAAGAGTGATGGTCTTAGTAACAATGGCCCCCAGTTTTTTTAAATCCAGCAGGTCTTTAAATTCCTGGGCATAACCAAAGGTGCCGGAGGCAACCATTACCGGGTTTTTTAGCCTAAGCCTGCCTATATTTACAGAAAGTTTAGTTGTCATTTATTTTGCAAAAATCATTCTTGCGGAGACAAAAAGCAACATCACGCCAAAGATCCTTTTTAGCAGAATGCTGGAGAAGCCCTGTACAAGATTGGCGCCGATCAGGCCGCCGATCAAGAAGCCTAAACAGATAAACCCGGCCATCCCCAGGCGAACATTTCCGCTGTGATAATAACGCAATGCTGCCAAGAGGCCTATAGGCGGAAGCATAATAAACAGGTTTGTCCCCTGGGCCTGGTGTTGTGTCAGGCCAAAAAGATAGACCAAAGCAGGTATTATAACAATCCCGCCCCCTAAGCCAAACATCCCGCCAAAGATACCCGCGATTAAACCTAACCCTATATATAATAGCTGTGCCATAAACCCTCCCTGCTTTTTAGAAGCTTGGCTCAATACACAGGATTTTATATTTTCCGAAGTCCTTTAGCCCGCCCTGAATGAAGCTTAAGTTCGTCAAGTATTTCATCTTACACCAAACCCAGAATTTATCCTTAGGTTCCATGCCGAAGTTCCACTTCACGTATTGATAGGCAAAATGAAGCGTCAGTAAGAACGAACCTTCGCTTAATATAAGCAGCCCTGTTTTAACCAAAAGGATATTTAGAAACGCTCCAACTAAAAATAGCAGACCAAATATATGCATGAGATGAAAATTACCTAAATAAATAAAACCTCTCAGGGGGAAGGGCAGAACCAACGACGGATTCCCCTTGATGGTCTGCAGTATGATCTCTAGACCCCTTCTTTTAACATACTTATCAATTAAAGGCAGGTGTGCCTGGCCATAGGTCACCCAGACCTTGCGCAGGAGCTTTAAGTCTGCGCGGTGCATATGGTCTACTTTGGCCTTGGGCGCAAAATAAAATTTCCAGCCCCTGGACCTATGCTGGTAGCTTAAATCCATATCTTCTCCTGTGGGCCGCTCCCAGAATTTCGCACCCAACTCCTGCATAGCTCGCCTACGGTAGGCAACATTACAGGTGCCAAAGAAAAACGCCTTATGCCCTCCTATTTCAGAAGGCCTGGGGGCCCTGGGGAAATCCGGGTAATATCCTTCCTTAATAAATCCATATCGCGGAGATACCATGTTAAAGCGGAAATGCTGGCACCAGGCCTCTACCGAGTTATCCGGATCAACCTTTAAGGTGAAAACCTCTCCTCCCACTGCTGCAATCTTTAAGTCTGCCTGGAAATGCTTAAGCATTTCATTAATCCAATCCGGACAGGGCGCACAGTCGGCATCCGTAAAAAAGAGAAACTCTCCGCG
>JBAXNZ010000100.1:0-4150 GCA_037133515.1 bacterium | reverse complement strand
TTTTTCTAAGCCAAGGATTATAGTATGAGACTGGGGGTAATTTCAGATACGCATATAACTGCTCAATCAAAAGGGCTCCCCCTGGAGGTGCTAGAAGCCTTTAAAAGCGTAGATATGGTAATTCATGCCGGAGATATAGTAGACTTGGCGGTATTGGAAGAATTAAAAGCTTCCTGCGCTCAGGTAAAGGCAGTCTGGGGGAATATGGATCCTTACGAAGTCAGGGCTGTCTTTCCGGAAAAAGAGATTATTGAAATACAGGGGCATCGTATCGGGATTATGCACGGATGGGGACACCCCAAAGGATTGATTGAGGTTATTTCCGAGGCATTTAAAGATGATCAGGTGGAAATGATTATATTCGGACATTCGCATAGTGCGGTTAATAAAAAGAGTGGGGGGATTATTTTTTTCAATCCAGGCAGCCCTACGGATAAACTATTTGCGGATTATAATTCTTACGGCATAATAGAAATCAGCGATAAAATAAATGCCACAATCGTTAAGCTATAAGATGAATAGGCTCTGGGCTCCCTGGAGGATAAAATATGTCCGCTTAAAAAAACAACAAGGCTGCATATTCTGTGGAGCAAAGGACTATCTGATTTTTAAAACCCGTTACTCTTTTGCTATGTTGAATATCTTTCCTTATAACAACGGTCATGTACTGGTATCACCAAAAAGGCATGTGCGCGAACTATCGCTTTTGAAAGATGCCGAGGTAATCGATCTTGTCAAATCAATAAATAAAGCCAAGGAGATCCTAACCAAGGTTTTAAGGCCAGAAGGTTTCAATATCGGTATTAATCTTGGCAGGGTGGCAGGGGCCGGGGTTATCGGTCATCTGCATATCCATATCGTACCGCGCTGGAGGGGAGACACTAATTTTATGCCTACCCTAAGCGGGACAAAGGTTATTTCACAGTCGCTACAGGAGTTACATAAAATCCTTAAGAGTAAAATATGCTTGATCAAAAACTGATTAAAGAATTTGAAGATAGGTTCCTTGCTCCTTACGCGATGAAAAGCTATTTAAGCCGGGGGAGAAAACACCCGGAACAGGAGCATCCTTATCGCTCTGCCTACCAGAGGGACCGCGACCGTATTATTCACTCAGCGGCTTTTAGGAGGCTAGAATACAAAACCCAGGTTTTTGTTATTCATGAAGGGGATTATTATCGCACCAGATTAACTCATACCTTAGAGGTGGCTCAAATAGCCAGGACCATTGCCACAGCCCTGAGATTGAATGTTGACTTAGCTGAAGCAATCGCCCTGGCCCATGACTTAGGGCATACGCCCTTTGGCCACGCCGGAGAAGAGGTGCTTAATGAGATTATGCTTCCCTTCGGTGGCTTTAATCATAATCTTCAGGGTTACAGGGTAGTAACGCTTCTTGAAGAAAGGTACCCTAATTTTAGCGGCTTAAATTTAACCTGGGAGCTGAGGGAAGGGATAGTAAAACATTCCTCGTCATACGATAAGGCCTCGCCTATCGAAGAGCTTGCGCCGCAGGAGCTACCCACCCTGGAAACACAGGTGGTTGATATTGCTGACGAGATTGCCTATGATAACCATGACCTTGATGACGGCCTAACCTCCGGTCTATTCAAAGATTCTGATCTAGAAAAGCTCGCCATATGGCAAGCGTTATGCTCCAAGATTTCTAAAGAATATTCTATGCTTAGCGAGCAAAAAAAGAAGTACCTGATCATACGATCGCTTATTGATTTGCAGGTAACTGATTTGATAAAAGAGACGGAGGCCAGAATAGCCCAGCTTAACCTTAGGTCTCATCTGGATGCAAAAAAACTAAACCAAAAGGTCGTAGGTTTTAGCAAAAAGCTTCTGGAGGCACGAGAACCTTTGCGTGACTTCCTTAAGGAAAAGATGTATAATCATTACCGCGTAGCCAGGATGAGCAATAAGGCAAAGCGCTTTATAAAAGAACTTTTCTGTGTGTATGTAGAGAAGCCCCAGCAGTTGCCTCCTGACCATCAGATAATAATACCTGAAAGGGGCAAAGAAAGAGTGGTCTGCGACTATATCGCAGGAATGACTGATAGGTATGCCTTAGATGAATACAAAAAACTATTTGACCCCCGCGAAAAAGTATAAAACACTGATCTCTTCCGTGCATAGTATCTACCGCCTGGTGAATACCACCTACCAGACTAAAGAGTTTATATGCCGCTTAGCTCGGCTGATCTGTCAGGTATTTAACGGGAGGTATTGCCTGATAATACTCCTTGACCCTACGAGGAGGTTCTCCATTTTTAAATGCCTTATCAGCGACGGTAAAAAGTATGTCGTAGACAGGAAGGCAAAGATTTCTAACCGCATAGAGAAGAGGATAGTCAGTACGGTCGCATCCGTAAGGCAGGGGTACCTCATGGGGCTGCCTTTAGTATGTGAGGATATCTCCGGCATAATTATTGTAAAGCGCACCAAAAAAGAACTGCCCTTTGATAGGTTTGACCAGGAGATGCTCATGACCATGTGCGAACAGGCGGTCATCGGCATAAAAAACCTGCAGCTTTATGATGAACAGCAGAAGATAGTCCTGGGTAGCATAAAATCACTAGTTACGTTATTAGATATGCGCGTGCCGCAGGAATATACCCACTCACCATATTTTAGCCATTTAGTAACCCTGCTTGCGCGGCAGATGCACCTGGATGAAAAACAAACCGAGAGCCTTAAGTACGCCAGTCTCTTGCATGATGCAGGCAAGGCCGACATACCCTTAGAGATACTGACCAAGACCACCAAGCTTACTCCAGAGGAATATGGGATTATAAAACGCCATCCGGTAAAGGGTGCCCAGATATTGCGTCCCCTGCAGATCTTAAAGCCGGTTACACAGATAATAATCAATCATCACGAGAAATATGACGGCACAGGGTATCCTTCCAGGCTAAAGAAAGGCCAGATCCCGCAGGGTGCGCGTATTATGGCAGTTGCCGATGCCTTTGAGGCGATGGTTTACGGGAGGCCTTACCGCGAAAGGGTCGATATAGCCTCCGCCATAAGAGAGATCAAGAAGAAGAGCGGCTCGCAATTTGACCCTAAGGTAGTTGAGGCGTTCTTAAAAGTCATCAAAAAGGTTAAAACAAAAAAATACTTGCAACCTTTAAAGATAAAGATATATAATAAATAACTATTATGAATAAGGCTAATCATTCACAGCTAGAATTATTCTCTCACTCCAGGGGCGCTAGCGCGGGGAGTGTTTTATCGCAGAGTTTTCTTAGCCGCATCTGGCATTATGAAAAGGCTATATTGACCATCATAGGCTTTATAATTGTGGGGATAATATCTTTTTCTTTTGGCGTGGAAAAAGGCCGCAGAACCGTGATAAACAGGGATTCGGTTGTGATAAAGCAGACAGCCCAGCCTATACAGAGGGCACCCGCACAGGTTATAATCCAGAATCAAGCCGAAGGGGTATATACCATACAGGTAGCCAGTTTTCAAACTAGAAACCTTGCGCAGAAAGAAGAGCAGTTGCTAAAGAATAGGGGGCACCAGACTTTATTGCTGGCAAAAAGCGGTTATATAGTCTTGTGTGTAGGGAAATTCTCTGATAAAGATACAGCCAGGGCAAAGTTATCCGAACTTAAAAAACGTTATGGGGATTGTTATATAAGGAGGCTATAGGTACCATGTCCATACACCCATCATTAAACTCTTCGGAAAAAGACGGTAAATCCAGGTCTGTGTTAAAACGCATAGAACGCATACGCATGATGCTGGAAAAAAGCCAGTGGAAGGAAGGCGATTCGGTATACGGCCTACCCAAGATTAAGACCTTAAGGATTAAGATTAAGAAGGAGAAGGCGGAAAAGGTTGAAGTCACTGCTGTTGAAGGTGCCGCACCAGTTGCTGCCGAAACTAAAGAAAAGCCTGCCAAAGGCGCTACTGCCAAAGCGCAGGACAAGAAATAAAACCTATGCGCCTAAAAAACAAAATACTTTTTTTTACGTTAGTATTTTTTATATTTCTTTTTAGTGTCTCTTATGCCCAGCTCGCCACGTTGTTTGAAGCAGAGGTAAAGGCAAATAATATTAACGTGCGTTCGGATTCAACCGTCACCTCCCAGCTAATCTGCACTATTAATAAGGGGGATGCCGTAGAGGTTGTCTCCCAG